>CAZIVN010000006.1:0-24789 GCA_964542685.1 uncultured Halobacteriales archaeon | reverse complement strand
GGACCGCCTGGATGACGCCGGTCTTCTGGCGCATCCCCTTCGAGTAGGCGTCGATCCGTTTGTCGGCGTCCTCCAGGAGGTCGAACCGGTCGAGCAACGACTCGATGCGCTCCTGGGCCGCCGTCTCGGGCATGTCCCGCAGTCCGGCGAAGTACTCCAGCTGTTCGCGCCCGGTCAGTTCGTCGTACAGCGGCGGCTCCTCGGGGAGGTAGCCGATGTGTGGCGTGACGGCGTCGCGGTCGTCGATCGGTTCGCCCGCCACCCGCGCGGACCCGGCGGTCGGCCGGGTCAGCGTCGTCAGCATCCGCATCGTAGTCGTCTTTCCCGCGCCGTTCGGTCCGAGGAAGCCGTACACTGTCCCCTGCGGGATGGTCATCGTCAGGTCGTCGACTGCGACCTCGTCGTCGTAGGTCTTGCGGAGCGCGTTGGTCTCGATGGCGGGGTCTCCAGTCACGGTTGTCGAAGGTGGCGCGTCGAGACGCAAGAAGCTTTCCGGCTCGGCCGGATTACGCGTATCGTTCGAGTTCGGGACGGTCGAGGTCTTCGAGGACCGCACCGGCAGTCTCGTCCAGCAGACTGCGACCCTGGTCGGTCACCTGCCGACCCTGCCCTTCTGCGATCTCGATCAGGTCCTCGTCCTCGAGTTCCTGGCAGATCGTCCGCAGGATCGATCCGGAGCCGTCCGCGCGGCGGGGCGGTGCGACGCTGTACCGGTTGGTCCCGCGCTTGGTGTCGCCGTACTCCGTCGAGAGTCGTTCGATCCCGACGGGCCCGTCGATCGCGATCTTCCGGAGGACGCTCGCGGCACGAACGTACCAGAAGTCGTCGTCCTGCGGGGGCAGCTCCTTCGAGGAGCCGCTCTTCGCCAGTTCTGCCCACTCGGGGCGGTCGATGCGATCCGCGAGGTCCGCTGCGACGGCCTCGATGAGGTCGTCTGCAGGGGCGTCGTACAGCGTAGCCATTGGGAGGCCGTTCCTTCCGCCGGCACATAAGCGCGTCGTCTCGGAAGCCAACCGGGAGCCGTCGTCCGTCCGGCTCTGAACCGCCCTTCGCGGCGTTTTTACCCGCGTGGCGCCACGGGCGGGTATGGACGAACGGGCCGCCCTCTCGCTGCTGTCGGACCTGGTTCCGGCCACGGGCGACGACGCGGCAGTCGTCGACGGACTGGTCCTGACGACGGACATGCTCCACGACCGGACCGACTTCCCGGACGGGACGACGCGGTACACCGCCGGCTGGCGGGCCGTCGGTGCCTCGCTGTCCGACGTCGCCGCGATGGGTGCCGCGCCGGTCGCCGCAGTCGCCGCCTACGGGGCGCCGACGCTGGACCGCGCGGAGCTGTCGGCGTTCGTCGAGGGCGCCGGCGAGGTCTGTGCGAGCGTCGGAACGGAGTACGTCGGCGGCGACCTGGACGACCACGACGAGTTCACCGTCGCGACGACCGCCGTTGGCCGGAGCGACGACCCGGTCGGGCGCGACGGCGCACGGCCCGGCGACCGACTGGTCGTCACCGGGGGACTCGGCCGGACTGCCGCCGGACTCGCGGCGTTCGAGGCCGGCGACGTCGGCCGGGGTAACGAACTGTTCCGGTTCCCGCCCAGGGTCGCGGCCGGCCGCGCACTGGGCTCGTCCGCGACGGCGATGATGGACTCCAGCGACGGACTCGCCCGGTCGGTACACCAACTCGCCGCGAGTAGCGACTGTGGGTTCGCCCTCGACGGCGACGCGGTGCCGGTCCACCCGGCCGTCGAGACGTACGCCGCCGACGCCGGAGAACGCCGCGAGATGACGCGCCACGTCGGCGAGGACTTCGAACTCGTCGCGACCGTCCCGCCGGACGCCGTCGAAACCGTTCGATCGGCGTCGCCGGTCGGAATCACCGTGATCGGCGACGTCGTCGCGGACGGCGTCCGTATCGACGGGTCCCCACTGCCGGACCGTGGGTACGATCACGGAAGCGGGACCTGATACGGTTCAGTTTCGTACCGGGAAACACCAGTACGGCCCCGGTGCGTGCCGGTGAACGGTGACGCGGAACCGCACGAGCGGTGGGTCGAGACTGCGTCGCTCAGGAGATGATCTGGATGGGAACCGGGTGGAAACAGAGGATTCCCAGCACGATGGTCAGCGCACCGATCGCCTTGCGCCGGAGGTCGAGGTCCTCGTCGCTGACCGGCGTCGCGGACCCGGCCAGCGAGAACACCGACGCGAAGATACCCCAGAACACCCAGATGGCGACCGCGTTGCCGGCCACGCTCTCGAAGAAGTAGAGGTAGCCCGCCAGCCCGAACAGGACGACCGGGACGAACGGGGTGACCCGCTCGTGTGACTCGCCGAACAGCGAGCGAAGCAGGTGCCCGCCGTCGAACTGGCCGACGGGGATCAGGTTCAGGAAGGTGACGAACATCCCGACCCACCCCGCGATGACGACCGGATTGACGGCCTTCCCGGCGGGGTACTGCAACGGCTGGCCCGTGATCGCAGAGAGCGCGTGCAACAGCAGCGGGTAGCCGAACTGGACCTCGAGGGCGCTCTCGCTCTCCAGAACCCGTTCCGGGACGGTCACCGGGTCGAGGTACAGGCCGACGGTCGTCACCAGAATCGTCGCGACCAGTCCCGCGAGCGGGCCGGAGACGCCGATGTCGAACAGCGCACGCCGGTCGGGCATGCGGCCTTTCATCTTGATGACGGCGCCGAACGTGCCGATGAACGATATCGGAACGGGGATGAAGTACGGCAGCGATGCGCGGACGCCGTGGTAGCGGCTGGCGACGTAGTGACCGAACTCGTGGACGCCCAGGACGGTCATGATACCGGCCATGAACGGCCAGCCCTGGAGGATGCTGGCGGGGTTCTGGAACGGCCTGGCGTGGTACCAGGTCGACCCGGCCCACAGCGTGCTGAGGACCGTCAGTAGCGCCAGGAGGATGTTCGTCCAGGGAATCCCGTCGATGCCGACCTCGTTGGGTTCGGCGACGAGGACGTGTTCGCCGACCTGTCTGGTCAGTCGCATCTCGTAGCCGGCCTCGCGGAACTCGGGCCACAGCTCCTCGACGAGTCGGTCCCGACCGACGAGCGGTTCGCCGTAGTAGAGGAGCCGGTCGCCATCCTCGCGCACCTCGTAGACGCTGAAGACGGTGCCGAGGTCGTCGGGAGTCGGCCCCTCGGACGGCGGGTCGCTGTCTGCCATCGTCCGTCGTAATGGCCCGGATCAAATAAACCTCTTGCAGCGGGTCGCCCCCGCGACCCGCGACGCCGTGGCTACGGCGCGTCGAAGCGGGTGAGGAGGGGTGGCGGAGCGTTGGAAGTGGGTCAGCGGGCGATCGGTGGGCGCCGCGACGAGGCGAGCGGGGCCTCACAGGGATCGGTCTCGGCTCGAGGTGGCCGTCTCACGCGGGCTCGACGCGCCACGTGGTCGCGCTCGTGTACGACCACTTCTCGATCTCGATGTCCGTCGCGGAGTCTTTGAGCTTGACCATCAGCGCACCGATCTCCTTGGGCGAGAGTCCGACCTCGTCGGCGATGAACTTGCTCTTGAAGTACATCTCGCCGTCCGCGGCCTTCTCGCGCAGGAAGCGTTTCAGCGTCTCTTCTTTGCTCTCGGTGGAGGGTTGCGTGGTTGCGCTCATGTTCTGATTCGCCTCGCTCTCGTCTATCCCCCGATGGATGTTATAAAGGGGAGTCGCTTTCGTCCGTTTCGGCACGATTCGTCTCCATTTACTGAAATTAATCGTGAAACGGTGGTTCAACCGGCGGTAGCAACGTTTTACGAAACCGTTAGATTCGGTTAGACCTTTCAAAACCGTCTCTAACGAATTATCGGCGTCGGCCGAATGTTTTATGCCATTTTATCTCTGTCCTCGGGGCGAGGACGCGATTACGGCGCGAGTCGGGCGAGACGGGCCGGCGTGGCCGGTCACGCGCGGTCGTGGACCCAGAACTCCTCGTCGACGGTGACCTCCCGTTTGAACAGCGGTACCTCGTCTTTGAGTCGATTGATCCCGTCCTCGACGGTTCGGAATGCCTCCTCGCGGTGGCCCGCCAGAACGACGACGAACACGATGTCCTCGCCGTACTCGATCACGCCGGTTCGGTGGTGGAGCACCACCTCCAGGACGCCGTCGCGCTCGCACAGTTCCCGCTCGATGCGGTCCATCCGCTCTCCGGCCACCTCGTCGTAGCGCTCGAACTCCAGGTACTTCGTCGGGTCGTCGTCCGGGCCCTCCCTGGCGCGGACGCGGCCGGTGAACGTCGCGATGGCGCCGGCCCGCGGTGCCCGGTCGGACGATTTCACGCGGGCGACCAGCGAGGAGAGCGTCTCGAACGGGTCCACCTCGCCGAGGGCACTCGCGACGGCCGCGGCGTCGAGGTCCTCGGCCGTCGGAACCGACGCGAGCACCTCCCCTTCCGGGTCGGGTGCGTCGCCGACGCGGACCTGCGGGACGTCGGCGTCCGGGAGCCCGACGAGGACCGCGTAGTCGTGGTCGGGCGCGACGTCGTCCAGGAGGTCGTCAAGGGTCCGGTCGGCGCCGGCCGCCGCCCACGTCCCGTCGGGGCCGAGGTTGTACTGCGTCGTCGTGCCGGCGGCGTCCGGTCGCCCGGACGGGTCGTCGGTCCGTCGGACCATCGCGACGCGGCCGTCGAGGCGGTCGACGAGACGGGCGACGGCCCGTTCCGAATCGGCGTCCTCGCCACAGCAGAGTCCGAGCAGGTGCATGCTCGTACCGTCGGGCGCCGACGGTTTGTAGATGACGCCACGTACCGCCCGGTGGCGCCCGCTCGGACGGTGACCGTGTCCCGTGGACCGAGGACTGGTCGCACGGATCAGGCCGGCGCGTCGTTGGCAACCCTTAAGACCGCCACCTGGCTACGTCGCGGTAACATGAACGTGGTCGTCTCCATCGGCGGGAGCGTCCTCGCGCCCTCGGTCGGCGCCGACCGGGTCGCCGAGCACGCCGCCGTCGTCGAGAGTCTCGCCGACGAAGGACACGAAGTCGGCGTCGTCGTCGGCGGCGGCGACGTCGCGCGGGAGTACATCGGCACCGCTCGCGACCTCGGGGCCAACGAGATCGAACTCGACCAGATCGGGATCGACGTGACCCGACTGAACGCCCGCCTCCTCATCGCGGCACTGGGGCCGACCGCGGTGTCGGCACCGCCCGAGGACTACGAGACCGCCGGCGAGGTGCTCAAGCGTGGAGAGATCTGCGTGATGGGCGGCGTCTCGCCGGCACAGACGACCGACGCCGTCAGTGCGGCGCTGGCGGAGTACGTCGACGCCGACCTGCTGGTGTACGCCACGAGCGTCCCCGGCGTGTTCTCGTCGGACCCCAACGAGGACGCCGACGCGACCAAGTTCGAGGAACTGACCGCGGCGGAACTGGTCGACGTCATCGCCGACCTGGACATGAGCGCCGGGCTCTCCGCACCGGTCGACCTGCTGGCGGCGAAGGTCATCCAGCGCTCTGGCACCCGGACCATCGTTCTGGACGGCACCGACCCCGACCGCATCGGCGCGGCGGTCCGCCGCGGCGACCACGACGGCACCGACGTCCTGCCGGCCGGCGGCGACGGCGAACCCACCTACTGGGTCGACTCCTGAGCGGCCCGGTTTACCACTGGTCGTCGTCCTGCCTGTCGTTCTGGCGGTCGTTCTGCCGGCGGTTACCCCCCTGACCGCCCTGCTGCTGGCGGTTCCCCCGCTGCTGACCGCCCTGACGCTGCTGACCGCCCTGACGCTGCTGACCGCCCTGACGCTGCTGACCGCCCTGACGCTGCTGACCGCCCTGGTACTGCTGCTGTTGCTGACCACCCTGGTACTGCCCCTGGCCACCCTGGTGTGGTTGGCCGTAGCCCCCCTGTGGCTGCCCGCCGCCGCCGAACGACCCGTACATCAGGACGAACGCGCCGACGGAGACTGCGGTGAGGATACCGGTGAGGAGGCCAGCCACGGCCTGCCCCGTCACATCGAGACCGAGCACGAGGGTCACGGGCACGCTGATAACAAGCGCTGCGACGAACAACACGACGACCACTCCGAGGACCGTGAGCACGTTGCCGCTAGTCCGGTTCCAGCTCTCGCTGATCCCGTCGATGGGACCGTGCCCGTCGATCATGATGGCCGGGGTCAGTAGCGCGAACCGGGCAAGCAGATAGAGCCCCGGCAGGATCAGGAACACGAGTCCGATCAGGACGGCGATGCCGGCGACGATGCTCGCCAGGATCAGGTAGAGGAACCGCATCGCCAGGGACTGCTGCTGGGTCACGCGCCTGCCCAGCGCCTGCTGGGCGAGGACGTGCGCGAACCCGACCGCGAGGATGTTCAGAAGGGCACCGACGATCGGAACGGCGCTCAGGAGGCCGCCGACGACCGTCGCCGCGACGATTTTCGGGTCGTCCTGCAGCAGCGACACCGCGTCGCTGAGGAAGGTACCGACGCCGGGTGTGCTCTGTGGAGTCTGTGGCGGCTGTGATGCTTGAGGAGTCGACATTTCGGAGAGGTCTTCCAGACCGGGCGTTGTAAAAGTATGCCCGTAGTCGGCGTCGAGAGGAACGCCACCCGCCGCGAAGGCCTCGATTCCGGGAACCGGAACCGGAACCGGAACCACGAACCTGCGACCGACCGAGATCACTGTGAACGCACGCGTCGCCGAGAAAGTCACTGACGGAGGGCGTCCGGTGCGGAGATCGTTCCATCGGCATGCCGTCGAAAGTGACTCCAGACGCCAGAAAACGTCGTCGAATCGACCAGTTCGTCGCGGCCGGCGCCGGTCGAGAGCCACGCACCTCGAAAACCCTTAAGCCCGGGAGACGGGTAGAGAGCCGACATGAACCAGCGACGGAGCGACGGCCGGGCGCGGCCGGTGGGACGATGAGCGGGAGCGAGGCCGGAGACGGCGCGGACCCCTACACCCTCTCGGACCGCGAGGAGGACGGCGACGGGGCCGCCCACCACGCGTTCTGGGCCGACGAGATCGCGGACCGCATCGAGGACCGGGCGCCCGCCGAACCGATCGTCATCAAGGGCGGCATCTCGCCGTCGGGCGTCCCGCACCTGGGCAACATGAACGAGGTGATGCGCGGGTACTTCGTCGCCGAGGCCCTGCGCGAACGGGGCCACGAGGTCCGGCAAGTGTTCACCAGCGACGACCGGGACCCACTGCGGAAGGTGCCCCGGAAACTGGCCGACCTGGACGGCGAAATCGTCGGCCTCGGCGAGGTCGACGCCGGCGCACTGGGCCGGAACCTCGGCAAGCCGTACACGGCGATTCCGGACCCCTTCGGCTGCTGTGACTCCTACGGCGACCACTTCTCGACGCTCATCCGGGCCGGCGCCGAGGGCCTGGGCGTCGACCTGGAGATCGTCTCGAACACCGCACTGTACGAGGCCGGCGAGTTCGAGGCCGTGACCCGCGAACTGCTCGCGGACGTCGACCGGGCACGGGAGACGCTCGCGCCCTACCAGGACAGCGTCGACGAGTCGTACGTCCCGTTCAACCCCATCTGTGCGGAGTGTGGCAAGATCACGGAGACCGTCACCGCCGTCGACGCCGCGGCCGGGACCGTCGACTACCGCTGTACGGACATGGAGGCCGGCGACCGGACGATCGAGGGCTGTGGCCACGAGGGGACCGCGAGCCTCCGCGAGGGCAAACTCCCCTGGCGGTTCGAGTGGCCCGCCCAGTGGCGGGTGCTCGGCGTCGACTTCGAACCGTTCGGCAAGGACCACGCCGAGGGCTCCTGGCCGTCCGGCGAGGACGTCGCCCGGACCGTCCTGGGCGACGAGCCACCGGTCCCGATGGTGTACGAGTGGTTCACCCTCGACGGCCGACCGTTCTCCTCCTCGGAGGGCCACGTGGTGCTGGTGTCGGACGTGCTCGAGTTGATCGATCCGGCCGTGTTGCGGTACTTCTTCGCGAAGGACCCCGCCCGCGCCCGGGACTTTAGCGTCGAGCGGATCGACCAGCTCGTCGACGAGTTCGACCGCGTCGAACGGCTGTACTACGACGACCTGGAGGGCACCGACCAGGAGCGCCGCCGCGCGAAACGGGTCTACCCGTTCGTCGTCGACGGCGAGCCCCCCGCGGAGCGACCGCTACGGATTCCCTACACGTTCGCGGCCGTGCTGGGCATGTTCGACGACCCGGACCTGCAACTCGAAGTGGCACGCAACGAGGGTCACGTCCCGCCCGACGCCGACGCGGCGGCGGTCGACCGCGCCCTGGAACGCGTCGAGCGTGCCCGGACGTGGGCCAGACGGACCGACAACGAGTTCAACTACGAACTGAAGCGCTCGGCGATTCCGGCCCACGAGTTCGGCCCGGCCGTCGAGGCGGCACTGGACGACCTCGCCGCGTTCGTCGCCGAGGGACAGGACGGCGAGGCGATCCAGGGCGAGATCTACGAGACGGCCAAACGTCACGACGTCGAGATGGGCGACCTGTTCGGCGCCGGCTACCGCCTCTTTTTCGACCAGAGCGAGGGGCCACAGCTGGGCACGTTCCTCGGGAAACTCGACCGCGAGTTCGTCGTGGACCGACTGCGCCGCGAGCGATGAGACCGTCGTCGGGCACCGGGATCGGTGTGGTCGAACCAAACGGTTTTCCGCTCGCACGCCGGAGGTGACATCGATGGTAAGCACGCTGTGGTTGGTCCTCACCGGGGTCGCAGTGTACTGGGTCGGGATCACCTGGCTCAAACGGGCCGGGTACCTGCCGGAGTACATCGGTACACAGGGCCCCATCACGACCATCCACACCCAGCGTGGCAAGGCGTTTCTGAACTGGCTGGCCGGAGCGCGGCGGTTCTGGCGGGCCTGGGCGAACGTCGGCGTCGGCATCGCACTGGTGGTGATGGTCGGGTCGTTTCTCGTGCTCCTGTTCTCGGCACTGACCTCGCTGCAGAACCCCCAGCCCTCCGCGGTCAACCAGCCACGCAACGTCCTCGTGATCCCCGGCGTCAACGACTTCCTGCCCCTGTCGGCGGCGCCGGACATCGTGTTCGGCCTGCTGGTCGGCCTGGTCGTCCACGAAGGGGGCCACGGCCTCCTGTGTCGCGTCGAGGACATCGACATCGACTCGATGGGGCTGGCGACGTTCGCACTGGTGCCGATCGGCGCGTTCGTCCAGCCCGACGAGGAGAACCGCCGCGCGGCCAACCGCGGTGCCCAGACGAGGATGTTCGCCGCGGGCGTCACCAACAACTTCGCGGTGACGCTCGTGGCCTTCGTCCTGCTGTTCGGGCCGGTCGTCGCCTCCATCGGCGTCGCTCCCGGCGCGCCGGTCCAGGACGTGTTCCCCAGCTCCGCCGCCGACGACGCCGGCATCGAGGGCGGCGACCGAATCACTGCCGTCGAGGGGCAGGCTATCGCCAACGAGAGCGACCTCGAACGGACACTGGAGGAGACCGACCAGCGACGGGTGACCGTCGAGATCGACGGCGAGGCGACCAGACAGGTCGACCGGTCGCTGCTGGTCGTCGCCAGCGTCCCGAACAGCCCCGCGCCACTGGAACCCGGTGCGACGATCACCAGCGTCGACGGTACCAGCGTCAACACGACCGGCGAGTTCCACCGAGAACTGGGCAACGCCTCCGGGACGGTGACGGTCCGGACGACCGGCGAGGACGGGCGGAACACCCACACGTTCGCCGCCGGGGCGTACGTCCAGGTCAGCGAGGACGGCCCGCTGAACGAGTCCGGCGCACCCGCCGGCGAGGACCTCGTCATCACCCGCTTCGACGGCCAGCGCGTCGTCGAGTACGACGACCTGGACCGTCTGCTGAACGACACCAGCCCGGACCAGGCGGTCGAGGTCGTCACCTACGACAACGGCACGCGGACGAACTACACCGTCCGCCTCGGCGAGCACCCGCGAGAGGACACCGGGTTCCTCGGGATCAGGCTGCTCGCCCCGGGGACGACGGGGCTGTCGACCAGCGACTTCGGCATCCGGTCCTACCCCGCCGACCGCTACCTGACCGCGCTCGGCAAGGGCGACGACGGCGGGCCGTTCGGTGCGCTCGGCGGATCGTTCGTCGGGCGGGTGTTCCTCGTCCTCCTGTTGCCCATCGCCGGGCTGGTGTTCGGGAGCGTCCTCCCGTACAACTTCGCGGGCTTTACCGGCGAGGTGACGAACTTCTACACGACGGCCGGGCCGCTTGGCTTCCTCGACGGCGGCGTGTTCCTGCTCGCGAACCTGCTGTTCTGGACCGGGTGGATCAACGTCCAACTGGGCTTTTTCAACTGCATCCCCGCCTTCCCGCTTGACGGCGGGCACATCCTCAGGACCAGCACCGAGGCGATCGTCTCGCGACTGCCGTTCGAGGGGACCAGACGCTCCGTCCGGGTCGTGACGACGACGATCGGCGTGACGATGCTGGTGAGCTTCCTGCTGATGGTGTTCGGGCCGGAACTGCTGGCCTGACGGGGATCGACGGGCGTTCTCCCGCGTCAGGCCGTCCGGTGGCGGCCCCACGCGACGATGCCGACGGCGGTGATCAGGAGGAAGGCGACGAGTGCCTGGTTCGGGATGGTCAGGGTGCCGAGAAAACGAAACTGCACGCGGCCACACCCGGCGAACGAACACTGCAGCGACGGCGTCGTCTGGAGGTAGGAGTGGTACGCGGCGACGCCGATGCCGGGCACCGACAGTGGGAGGACGACGCGGTGGGCGTCGGCCTGGTCGGTCAGGGCCGCGTAGCCCAGGACGACCACCAGGGGGTACATCAGGATGCGCTGGTACCAGCACAGTTCACAGGGGAACAGGCCCAGACCGTACTGGTAGTTGAGGCTCCCGACGGTGGCGACGGCGGCGACGAGCCAGGCCCCCGCGAGGAGTCGGCGTCGGGACGGCCCCCGCGAGAGGGCCGACAGAGCGTCCGAAGCCACGGCTCAGAGGCGGTCGTCGATCTTGGTCGCGATGTCCTCGTACATCTCGTCCCAGGAACTGCCGCCGGCCTCGCTGTCCCCGACGAACACCGTCGGCGTGCCGGTGACGCCGCGGTCCTCGCCGGCCGACTGGTCGGCGGCGACGACCTCGCTGTAGGTGCCCTCCTGGCCGTCGGTCGCGGTCACGTCCGGGTCCGCGCCCGCGTTCCCGGCGACTTCGCGGACCATGCTCCAGTTCTGCTCCGTCTGGCGCTCGAACACGTCCTTCGCGAACGTGTAGAAGGCGGCGTCGTTGACCTGGGCCTGGACGCTCCGGGCCGCGTAGGCGTAGTTCTCGGACCAGGCGTTGACGACCGGGAAGTCCCGGTGTTCGTACCGGATCTGCCCGGGGGCGATGTACTCTTCCTCCAGTCGGGGGACCACCTCGGCGTTGAAGTCGGCACAGTGGGGACACCGCAGGTCCTCGAAGACCGCCACCGTGACGTCGGCGTCCGGGTCGCCCGCCACAGGCGGCCCGAGGTCCCCCGGCGGCACCTTCTCGTCGCGGGGCGTCACCGTCGCGGTGGCCGTCCCGTCGCTGCCGTCGGTGCCGTCCGAGCCGTCCGACCCGTCCGACCCACCGTCGGTACACCCGGCGATTCCGATCGTCAGGGTGCCCGCCGCTGCCCGGAGTAGTCGTCGTCGTCGCTGTTGCATGTTGGCGTGTTGGGAAACCCCGTACTTGCATCCGACGGTTTTGTTCCGAACGCGACGGCGGCGATATCAGTCCTCGTCGCGTTCGATGCCGAGCCGGTCGTAGAACTCTTCGGGCGTGTCCTCGATGCGCTCGAAGTCCGGGTCGAAGTAGTGTTCGTGGTGGCGGATCATCTGTTCGACGATCCAGGCACTGAACGTCTCGTCGAAGCGCCAGTCGTCGTCGATCTCGGGCACCTCGAAGCGCTCGTCGCTGGCGAAGGCGACGTACACGTGGTAGAACCCCAGGATGGTGTGAGCGAACTCCTCGGCCTTGTGGGCGCTCTCCTCGCGGCGGTTGGCCAGTTCCTCGTGGCCGGCGTCGGTCAACTCGAAGTACTTCCGGTCGGGTTCGTCCTCGCGTTCGATCCGCTGGGCCCACCCCTCGTCCTCGAACTTGTAGAGGATGGGGTACACCGAGCCGTACGAGGGCTCCCAGTGGCCGCCGCTGATGTCGTTGATCTCCTTCAGGATCTCGTACCCGTACCGTGGCTTCTCCTCCAGCAACTCCAGTACCAGGTAGGCGATGAGCCCCTTCGGCGGACCACTCTTCCGCATTGGTCGGTAATCGCCGGGCCCACCCTAAGGGGCTTTCGGAAGCGGGGGTCTGCTACCGTAATCCGCTCGCGAACGGCACCGACCCCTGCCGGCGCGCCGGGGATGGTAAGGTCCATACCGCTCCCGGTCCGACCCTCGGACATGGACCGACGCGATCCACCGCCGACGGAGGAGGGCTGGTACGCACTCCACGAGTTCCACAGCGTCGACTGGGACGCCTGGCGCGATGCACCGGAGCGGGAACGCGAGCGAGCGATCGAGGAGGGCCGCGAGTTCCTCGGCGACGCCGTCGCCGTCGCGGACGCCGACGAGGGCGTCTCGGCTATCTACGAGGTGTTCGGCGAGAAAGCCGACCTGCTGGTCGTCCACCTGCGGCCGACCTTTGAGGACGTCGGTGTCCTCGAACGCCGCTTCCAGCACACGGCACTGGCCGGGGTCACCGAGCGGGAGTCGTCGTTCGTCTCGGTGACGGAGGCGTCGGGCTACTCCGAGCGGGCCGCCCAGTACTTCGAGGGCGACCTGGACGAGGAGTCGGGCCTGGCGCGGTACATCCGCTCGCGGCTCGAACCGGACCTGCCCGCGCGCGACCACGTCTGTTTCTACCCGATGGACAAGCGTCGCGACCCCGAGCAGAACTGGTACGACCTGCCGTTCGACGAGCGCCGGGAGCACATGGACGCCCACGGCGACATCGGCCGCGACTACGGCGGCGAGGTGACCCAGATGATCACCGGCGCCATCGGCTTCGACGACTGGGAGTGGGGCGTGACGCTGTTCGCCGACGACCCCGCGAAGGTCAAGGACCTGCTGTACGAGATGCGGTTCGACCCCTCGACGTCGAAGTACGCCGAGTTCGGCCCGTTCTACTTCGGCCGCCGCATCGAACCGGCGGACCTCGGCCCCCTGCTGGCCGGCGACCCGGTGCCCGTCGAGGAGGGCGGCGAGGCCGACGAGGGCGGACCGGTCCACCCCGCCGACGCGGCGGACGAGGACGGCGACGGCGAGGTCCCCGAGGACGACCTCACCGCCGACCTCCACGAACTCGGCGTCGACCTGTCCGAGGACCTGCCGGCCGAGGCCCACGGCCTCCTGTTCCACTCGACGGCCGACGAGGCCGACGTCCGCGGTGAAGTCGACGGCATGCGCGGGAACTTCGAGCACTACGACAGCCACGTCCGCACCGAGGTCGTCGCCGTCGCGGACGACGACGCGACGTGTGCCATCGTCTCAGTGTGGGCAAACGAGGGCGCCGCGGACACCGCCGCGGGCTTCCTCGCGGACATGCCCGGCGTCACGGACCAGCGGGACGGGCCGGTCGGCGGCGGTGCCGACGCGCACGGCGGCGGTGCCGACGCACACGGCGGCGAGGGCGACGACGCACACGGGAGCGAGGGCGACGCGGACGGCGACGCCGTCGACGACGAGGACCCCATCCGCGGCGAACTCGCCGACCTGGGCGTGTACGGCGGCCAGCCACACGGCGAAGACGTCCACGCGCTCGTGGTGTACTCGACGGCCGATCCCGACGAACTGACCGCCGAAGTCGAGGACCTCTCCGCCGGCTTCGACCGCTACGACACCCACCTCGGGACGTCGGTGTACGAACCCTCGGAACTGCACCCCGAGGCCGAGGAGGCCGCGGTGGTGAGCCTCTGGGAAACCGCCGACGCCGCCGAGACCGCCAGCGACTACCTCTCGGACCTTCCCGAGGTGACCCGCCAGGCCGGCGACGACGCCGGCGACTCCTGGGGGACGATGGGGATGTTCTACACGGTCAAACCCGAACACCGCGATGAGTTCGTCGAGAAGTTCGACACCGTCGGTGGCCTGCTGGCGGACATGGACGGCCACCGCGAGACGACGCTGCTGGTCGACCGCGAGGACGACAACGACATGTTCATCGCCTCGCGCTGGGACTCCCGCGAGGACGCGACCGCGTTCTTCCGCTCCGAGGCCTTCACCGACACCGTCGACTGGGGCCGGGACGTGCTCGCGGACCGGCCGCGCCACGTCTTTTTGGCGTAGCGGCGCGTTCGCGGCGTCTGGGCCCGTCATACGGTCCGTTTCGAGGGTCGCAGAGAACAGTTCATACGTTCCCGATTCGGCAGCGAGAAATCGATTCGTACAGCGAATCGAAGCCTCACACAGATAGGGTGAGTACGTATAAAATCCTCCAGCCGTACCCACGTTGACTTATTCTCTGTAGGGCCGAACTGCTGTGTATGACAGTAGATTTCAGCGTGGTCGATCTGGAGGATATCGAACAAGAGCAGTTCCCTGAGTCGGGGACTCTCCATCGAAAACTCACCGAGCCGCTTGGCTGTACCGAGATGCGCGTAAATACAGTCACTCTTGGGCCCGGTGAGGCGACGGCGTCACACGCCCACGAACAGCAAGAAGAACTGTATATTGCTCTCGACGGTGGAACAGTCCAGATTGAGGGCACCTCCCAAGAGGTCGCACCAGGCGGTGTCGTTCGTATCGGTTCTGACGCCATCCGGAGCGTTCGTAACGAGACCGATACAGAGGACCAGACGTGGATTATGTGTGGTGCACCGCCACTCGGCACCGTCGCCGATTACGGACAATACACGATGCCAGACAACGATAAATAAGCACGTCTCCCCACCAGCCAGTTCGTTACCCATTCGCTCGGAACCGACACCTCGTGAATCGGTTGCCGACTCCCTCTTTGCGTTCACTTCTACCGTGACCGGCGATACCGACGGTCGATCGACGGCACCCAGCGAACACGAACCGAATCAGAGGTCCACCGGGCAGCCGTTGATCCGCCCGCCGCGCAGCCCCTGGGCGATCCAGTGGGTCGACAGCACGAGGACGAGTCCGGCGACGATGGCGACCTCAAGGCCCTCCAGGGGCAGCGCCGTCACGAGGCCCGCGGCGCCGACCAGCGACAGGAGGCCCGACAGCAGGGCCGCGCCACAGGCCGCACACCCCGAGCCGAGCGTCGCCAGTGCGACGCCGAGGACACCGCCCGCGCTCTCGCCGCCCGAGAGGCCGTGCTCGCGGACGTGGTAGGTCGTCAGCGCGAGGTTCGCCCCGACGAACGCCGCGAGGACGGTCAACGCGACGGAGAACTTCGGGCCGTAGATGGTCCCGAGGAACGGGTACAGCTCCCCGAGCAGCGTGAGGCGGTCGCCGAGAGACAGGCCGCCAGCCGTCAGCGCGAACTCCGCGAACTGGAGGTTCTGCGTGAGGACGAACAGCGTCATCGCCGCGCCGGCGCCGAGGACCGCACCGACCGCGTACCGCGGAATCGTCAACACGAGGCGGAGCGTCCGGGCGAGCGTCCGCCAGTCGCGAGCGCTGGTCGGCAGGGACAGCGAGCGAGCGACGCTCATAGGCCGAGGGCCGTCTCGACGGCCTCGAAACTCAGACTGCCCGAGGCCTTCGTCCGGAACTCGCCGTCGCGGAACACGTACACCGCCGGCGTCACCGAGGCGTCGGCGGCTTCGCCGGCCGCGACGTCCGTCGCGACGGCGTCGTCGAAGGCCCCGTCCCTGGCGTCGGCGACGACGGCCGCGCCGTCCAGGTCGGTGAGTTCGTTCAGCCGCGTCTCCGAGCGGTCGTACACGTTGTCCGCGGAGTACTCGTTCTGGTTGACGAAGTACTCGCGGGTCATCGCGAAGTGGGCACGCGGACTGCGGGCGAGCGTCGCCTCCAGCACCTTGCAGGCCGGTTCCGAGGTCGACGGGTAGAGAATCGGGTACCCCCGGAACACGAACGTGGCGTCGCCGCTCGCCGCCAGCTCCGTCCGAATCTTCTCGACGGTGCCCTGCTCGAACGAGGCACACCGCGAACACGAGGTGTCCTCGAACGCGACGACGGTGCCCGCCCCCTCGCCCGGCGGCGGGCCGAAGTACGGCTGCCCGGCCAGGTCCTGGACCGCCGAGTGAGAGCCCAGGGCCCCGCCGTCCTCCACGATTCCGATCTCGAGGTCGCCGACGTCGCCGCCGTCGGAGCCGGTCGATTCGTCCGGCCCGTCGGAACCGCCGCCCCCGTCGCCACCGTCGGTGCCGCCGCCGTCACTGCTCTCACCACCGTCGCCGCCCCCACCACCGTCGCCGTCGCCGTCCTCCGCGAACGGGTTGTCGTCGCCCCGGCCGTCGTCGCCGCTCTCCAGACAGCCAGCCAGGCCGGTCAGACCGACCGCTCCGACCGCCAGACCGCGCAGGACCGTCCGCCGGTCGCGTCGGTTCGATCGTCTCGTCATGGTCGTGACGACGGCCCCACCACTTGTATCGATTTTTCAAACTCGGTTCAAAATTCGGTCGGGATCCCTCCGAACTGGGAGCCCGACCGCGACGACGACCACCGGAGTGAAACTGAAATTTCGGCGGGTGATTCGGGTGACGTGAGTGGGATTCGAGGTGAAACCAGGGGGTTCGGTCCGGGGCGGTTCGGTCCGGGGGTCGCACAACCGAATATCTATCCCACTCGGCGCCTAACGTCGATTCATGACAAAACGTCACGTCTCGCTGCCCGAGTCGGCAGCATCGGGCGTCGACGAGTTCGTCGACGAGGTGGACCGACGACTCTCCTCCGACGAGGACACCTGCGAGGTGGTCCGGGACACTCTCGTCGACCTGTTCGGCGACCGGGACGCCTACGAACGGTGGCAGGGCGGCGGCGACGTCTCGCCGGCCGAACGCGTGCGCCTCCAGGGGTACGACCCGTGCAACGCGACCCTGGAGAGCGAGTACTACGCGGAGGTCGAGGCCCAGGCGGAGGCCTTCGAGCGCTCGAAGCACCTCCAGTGGCTCTGGCGGCAGTTCGACGCGACGCCGATGGCCGACAACGTCGATTTCGCCCTGCAGTTCCGACAGATGCTAGCCAGTCACCTGTTCGCGGAGGCCGGCGAGAACCTCCGCCTGTTCAAGGGCATCTCGTTCACGTACGGCCACAACATCGAGATGGGCGACAACGTCGTCGTGCACGACGACGTCCACCTGGACGACCGCGGGAAACTGACCATCGGCGACCGCGTGTCCATCAGCGACGACGCACACGTGTACACCCACGACCACGACGTCGTCGACCAGACCGAGGTGACGAACTTCCACACGATCATCGAGGACGGCGCCCGCGTCACCTACGACTCGATGGTTCGGGCCGGGTGCAGGGTCGGCGAGAACGCCATCGTCGGGGCGAAAGCCATCGTCGGCGGCGACGTGCCGGCCCACCACATCGCCGTCGGCCAGCCGGCCAGGAGCGTCGCCGTCAAGGACGGGTGGGAGTCCGTCGCCGAGCCCATCGAGGCCGGCGGCGAGGACCGCAGCGCCGAGCGCGTCGTCGAGTACGACGTCCCGGCGGACCTGGAGCAGTTCGACGAGTTCGAGCGGACCCTGAACCCCCCGGACGCGGACTGACCGGAGCGCCGAGCGAACGAACGCACGACGCCGAACCGCCAGTGGAACCGTCTGAGAACCTCGCGGCCGAGGGTGAGACGGCGGCCCCACGGCCAGTACCCTCATGTCGGCGGACGTCGAGAACCACGAGTATGGACGGCGCGGACGACTTGCTGGTAGAGCCGGGGTCGGTGCTACTGCTCGACGACCTCCCCGACTCGGCGCTGGGACACTACTGCGAGCAGTCGCTGACCGCCTGGTCCGCGAGCGACCGCGCCGAGTTGCTCGTCACCTTTCCGGAGTCGAACGATCCCATCGGTTTCGACGAGCAACGCAACAGTCGTCAGCCGGCGAAACGCGGTATCGTCGCCGTCAGTGACTCCGTCGAGGCCCGCCGCATCGCAGCCGAGGAGCCCGACCTCTCGGAACCGGTCGTCACCGACGCCGTCGTCGACCGGACGGACCTGCGAGGCCTCGGCGTGAAGATCAGTCGCTACTGCGAGGTACTCAGCGAGGGCGGGTACGACATCACCGTCTGTATCGACGGTCTCACGGACTTGCTCGCCGAGAACGATCCGGAACACGTGTTCCAGTTCGTCCACGTCCTCGTCGAGCGACTGGCGTCGGTCGACGCCGTCACACACTTCCACGTCGACCCCGGGGCCCACGAGGAGGAGGTCGTCCGGACCTTCGAGAGCGTGTTCGAGGGGGTGTTCGTCGAGATCGAACCCGACGAGTCGACGCTCGACACGTCCGCCAAGACCCGTGCGACAGACTCCGAGGTCGCGGCCTCAGCGGGCGACGAGGAGACGTCGTCGGACCGCACCGACCCGAACTCGGAGGCGACCGACGACGATATCGCGGAGGCACTCGAGGACGCCTGACCGGCGCGGGTCGGACGGGTTCGCGTCAGTACCGGCGAGCCCCGGCACCGTACCGGTACGTGCCCGTGGACGAAAGGGAACCGCGTCAGGCGCTCCGGACTCGCCCCAGGGCCAGCGAGACGCCCGCCGCGAGGAGGTCGACGACCACGCCGAGCGAGCCGAGGACGCCGACCAGCAACGTCAGGCGCGTCGTCAGCCCTGCCCACGCCGGCATGTAGAAGTCGAGGTACGCCCGGAACGTGTCGAGTTGCGAGGTGCTCACCGAGGTCCGACTCTGGAGTTCTCGCCCGGAGACGTTGCTGTCGGCCTCCTCGGGGGTCCCGATCCGGTCCGCCTCGTAGGGGATGCCGAACTGATCGCCCTCCCTGATATCGTACTCGGCGACGACGTCCCCCTGCCGGTCGACTTCGATCACGCGGAACCGCAGCGAGTCGGTGATCAGCGTGTGGCCGTCGGGCAGACGGTCGGCGTCGCGGGGCCAGCGCAGCGACTGGCGGTCGCCGGTGAACCGCCAGACGACCGCGTCGGTCTCCGTGTCGACCTCGATCACCTGGTTGGCCTCGCTGTCCGCGACGAGAACCGTCCCCTCGTCTTCCAGGCGGTGGGGGTTGTGCTGTTCGTGGAGGACGGGGTCGTTGGACTCGCGCTCGCGAGGTTCGCCGACGACGCCGACGATGTCGTCCGTGTCGGGGTCGACCTCGACGAGGACGTCGTAGTTACGGATCGACAGCTGGAAGTTGCCGTTGTCCAGCTTGTCGATGTCGTTCATGTGCGTCCAGTCGGCTTCGGGGCCGTTCCGGGAGGGCCCGCCGTACTCCTCGTAGAACTCGGTGCCCTCGGTGAGGTGCTCGGTCGCGTTCCACTGCCAGGTGATCTCCTTGTCCCGGTTCACCGTGAACGCGCGGTCGTTGCCCATGTCGATGATGGCGGTCTGGCCGTTGTCGAGGCGGTCGGCGTCGTGGACCTCGTGCCAGTCGATGAAGTGGTCGTACCAGCTGTACTCCCAGACGACCTCCTTGGTGCCGTAGTCGATCTCGACGACGCGGTTCTCGACGCAGTGACTCCCGTCGTAGGCCGGGTCGGTGTACTCCTCCGGGCAGTCCTCGGGCGGGTGACGGGTCGCGACCGAGGCCATGATGCGGCCGTCGCCGAGGTACTCGACGTCGAACACACGCGAGTCCTCCGGGTCGAACTCCCAGATCACCTCGCCGCGGTGGATCACGAGTGCCTTCCCGTTGTCGTTGCCGAACCCCCCGTAGCTCTGAACGCCGACCAGCGTCGCGTTCTCCGGCGGGCTGTCGCCGGGCGCGACGGTGTCGTTGCCGGTCGTGTCGAGTTCGGGCGTCGCGTCAGCCGCAACTGCCTGGAGGCCGAACAGCGCCGTCGCCACCACGATGACGGCCGCGAACGCTCGCAGACGGGCCCGTCTGTCCATAGAGGGTCGTTCCCGTCAGGAGGCCTAACTCCTGCGGTTCGGAACGCAGTGCGTCCCGGGTCGGTCGGCCGTCGGGCCGGTACCCCCCCGAACCCCCACGATCGGCGGAAGAACCTTTGACCAGGAGTACGAATGGTCGGGTATGGTCGACCTCTGGGTGGTCGTCCTCGGCTACGCGTTCGTGCTGTTGCTCGTGCAGGTAGCGGTGTACCTCTACCTCAGCGACAGTCGGAGCAACGGGGGACGTGACCGGGCGGTGCCGGTCGGTGCCGGGGGCGACGGTGGGAGACCACTCGACGAGCGATCCGAGGCCCGCGACTACAGGCGCTGTCCACACTGTGGCACGCCCAACGAGTCGGACGGCCCCTTCGAGTACTGTCGCCAGTGTGGCGGCAGTCTGCGCGGCTGATCCGGGCACCCCCGGACTGGCGGTGCCGCAGGTCGCGGACTGTTATCGACTCGTTTCGACGGTCTCCGCGAGCGCGTCGGTCGCCGGCAGGCCATCGTGGTCCCGTGCCGACGCGAGGGCGGCTTCCGCGTCGGCCTGGAACTCCCCGCCGACTTCCGTCTCGCCGCGGGCGAAGTGATCGCTCGCCGAGGCGTACCACTTCGCCGCGTTCCGGTAGTGGTTGCCGACGTCGCGCCCGCGGTCGGCGGCCGCGTCGATCCGGTCCGCGCCGGCGAAGCGGACCGCCGCCTCGAAGGCGTCGACGGCCTCCTCGAACAGCGTGACGGCGGTCCCGAACTCGTCGGCCGCCCGCACCCAGTCTTCCGCCTCGGCGGCGGCCAGGCCCGTCTCGAACCGTTCGGTCGCGTCGTCGTAGTGAGCGCGTGCGACGCGGTAGCGTTCGACCGCCGCCTCGTTGTCCGACAGGTCCTCGATGGCCGCCCTGACCGGGTCCAGATCCGGCATCTCGTCGGGGTCGTCGCTGGCCCAGGCGTACTGGACGGTGCGGTCGGCGTCGAGGACGAACACGGCTCGCTGTGCGATCCGTCGGTGGCCGCCCAGTGCCTCCTCGAACAGGACGCCGTAGGACTCGGCGACGGAGCCGTCGTTGTCCGACAGCAGTGGGAAGTCGAGGCCGTAGGTTTCGGCGAACCGACGGTGGCTGAACGCCGTGTCCGTCGAGACGGCGACGATGCGCACGTCTTTCTGGAGGTCGAACAGTTCGAAGTCCCGCAACGAACACAGTTCCTCCGTGCAGACGTCGCTGAAGTCCGCCGGGTAGAACGCGACGACGAGGACGTCTGTGCCGGCCAGCGACGAGAGGTCGACGGTCGTGATCTCCCCGTCGACGGCGGCGGGGAGGTCGAAGGTGGGGGCGGTCGTGCCCGGTTCGAGCATGGACCACTCTAGCCGCGGTACCGACTTAGGTGTGATTGCCACGGCGGGGGGAGACGCCTCCGAGAGATTCGGCTCCTACTCGGCCTCGTGGAGGCGTTCGCCACGGTGCAGACGGGTGGCGATGGAGAACGTCTCCTCGTTTGCTCGCCGGGTGGGGAAGTGCGCGGCCATGTACCGGGCCGGTGCGATCAGCGCGAGGCGCCGTTCCCAGTCGTCCTCGAGGGCGTCGAACCGCCGGAAGCCGGCCTCGACGTTCTGGAGCGTGTGGAAGCCGGCGTCCTCGCGGAGGAGGCCACGGCCCATGGTTCGCTTGAGGTCGTCGGGGTCGCCGCCGGCGTCGAAGTGTTCCGACACCAGGCGGGCCGCGCGGTTGACCTCGCCCTGCCGGTCGAAGCAGTCCAGCAGGTCCTCCCGAATCGTCGCGGGGTCGCGGTCGGAGTCGCCGGGGTCGGGCAGGGGCGCGCGCGGACTGTTCAGGAAGCGGTCGAGATACACCGACATCGCGGCGTCGAAACAGCCCCGGTACAGCGCCGTCGTCTCCGTGTACCGCGTCGCCTCGTACACCGCGTTGGAGTACGACAGCGTGTGGTGGACCGTGTTCCAGTCCGAGAACTCGTTGTTCGTGGCGAACCAGGCGACCCGTCGGGTCGCGGCTCGCACCACCGCATCCGCGAGTTCCGTCCGGGTCGCTCCCTCGCGGATGGCGCCGGTCAGGGCGTCGACGATGGCCTCGGGGTCGTCCGACAGCAGCGTTTCGACGAAGTCGTCGGGTTCGTCCCACTCCCGCCCCGCCCCCGCGGTCACCAGGTCGTCGAGGCGGTCGGCGGCGTCGAAACACAGGCCGGCGATGTCGACGGGGTTGCGCCACGACGACAGCTCCTCCGAGCGCGTCGCGTCGGTGAGCTGGGGAACCGTCGACGCCAACGCCTCGGGGGCGTGCTCCCAGCCGACGTGGTCGAGCGTCGAGAACGCGGTGTTGATGAAGTCCAGCGTGTGTCCGCTGTTGAGGTACAGCGAGTCCGTCGCCGCGGTGACCAGGATGTCCGCGACGTCCGTCGGGTCGAGACACTCGACGGCGGTCAGCAGACAGCGCTCGGCGCCGTCGGCGTCGCGCACCTCGACGCTGTCGCGGAACCACGTCAGCAGGCGCTCCTTCGAGAGGTCGCGATTCTCGAAGGCGTACTGCTGGAAGCGTGGCGGTTCGCCCGCACACTCGTCGGCGACCGTCCGGACGCCCAGGAACATCGCGCGGCGCTTGTCGCGGGCCCCGACGTCGTCGTAGACGTTCGCCATACAGCCCAGGGTCGTCAGGCCGCCGCCCCACCCTCCGGCGCGGTACTTCGTCCCGAACTCCAGGGCCGTCTCCAGTGGGGTGTGGAAGCCCTCGCCGGCGTCGTCGTCGGACTCCGTCCGACTGCCCGTGGAGCGTTGCTCCACGCTGTCGAGACCGATGATCGACTTCGCCATCACGAGCGTGATGTTCTCGTTGAGGCCGTCCGCGAGGCGGTTGCGCCAGTGAGTCGTCGGGTCGACGTTCCTGGGCGGGTCCGGGTCGAGGTACACCTGGCCGTCGCGCAGTTCGACGGGGAACGTCTGGACGTCGTCGGCCCACGGGTCGAACGTGTCGCCCTCCTCCAGTTCGAACCGAGCGTGGTGCCAGTGACAGGTCAACACGCCGTCCTCGACGGTCCCACGGGTCAGGGGAAAGCCCATGTGCGGACAGCGGTTGTCCACCGCGTACACCTCGCCCTCGTGGTAGAAGACGGCGATGGCCTGGCCGTCCTCCTGGACGACGAGTCGCCCTTCCTCGTCTAGCTCCGACCGGTCCGCGACCGGAACCATGTCGCCGGTGTCGTTCGCTTCGGTTGCCATACGTGGCCGAACGGCGCGATACCACTTGATAGCTCGCTGAACCCCGTTTTTGTACGACTTCGGAGAGGTCGGCGCGGGGAGCAGCGACGGCAAGACCCATATCCGGCCACGCCCTCGGTGCGACGGAGACCACGGATGAACGTCGAACGGTACCGCGAACGGATCGGTTGCGACGCCGTCGACGCTCCGACGCTCGACGCCCTGGAACGGCTCCACCGCGCCCACGGCCGGTCGATTCCGTTCGAGAACCTCGCAATCGTCGGCGACCCGTTCCGCGACGGCGCGGGCCCCGGCGTGGTCCTGTCGACGGATCACTGCTACCGGAAACTCGTCGAACGGGGCCGCGGTGGCCACTGCTACGAGCACAACGCCCTCGCGACGTGGGCACTGGCCGAACTGGGCTACGACGTCACCCGCGTCGCCGCGCGCGCCCTGCGCGATGGCGACCCGGTCCACCCGCCGGCGGGCCACATGGCCGTCGTCGTCGACCTGGACCGGCAGTACCTGTTCGACGTCGGCCAGGGGGCGCCGTACGTCCGCCAGCCAGTCCCGCTGGACGGACCCCCGCGGACCGACGCCGTCGACCGGGCCTGGCGCGTCGTCGAGAGCGACCGGGGCGACGAGACCCACCGCGCGCAGTACCGCGACCCCGACGCCGAGGCGTGGACCGGCGCGTACGCCTTCGCGGCCGTTCACCGCGACCTGTCGTACTTCGCTGCGGCGAACGACTACTTCGAACTGGCTCCCGAATCCACCATGAACGAGGACCCCTGGATCGCACGCCGGACCGACGAGGGGTCGGTGACGCTGTGGGGGACGACGCTGACCGAGACGACGGCCGGGGGCGAGCGCGAGCGGTCGCTGGACGACGAGGGCGAGTGGTGGCGCGTCGTCGAGGAGCGGTTCGGGATTAGCCGCGAGACGGTCTGAGAGACGGTTTCACCGCTGGGGACCAGTAACGTCGAAAGAAATCGCGATCGGTCAGCGAAGCGGTGCAGCGTCGCGGTTCGGTGGAGTGGGGTGGCTGACAGCCAGGGTGAGATCGGTCTCAGACCGATTTCGGGCTCGCGGGCTGCGCCCGCTCGCTTCACCGAGGCAGTGTGCCGCTCGCCTGTGGCTCGCGTTTCCCTACCTCGCTTACATCGCGCCGCCCATGCCACCCATGCCACCCATGCCGCCCATGCCGCCCATGCCGCCGCCGGGCGCGCCGCCCTCGTCGTCGCTCTCGACGAGTTCGGCGTTGATGATGTCGTCGATCTTGAGGATCAGGTTCGCGACCTCGGCGGCCGACGAGAGAGCCTGCTCCTTGGCGTGGGCCGGTTCGACGACGCCGGCGTCGAACGTGTCCTCGACGTCGCCGCTGAACACGTTCAGGCCGGCGCGCTGGTCGCCGCTCTCGTGGGCCGCACGCAGGTCGACCAGCGTGTCGATGGGGTCGAGGCCGGCGTTCTCGGCGAGCACGCGCGGGACGAGTTCCAGCGAGTCGGCGAAGGCCTCGATAGCCAGTTGCTCGCGGCCGGAGACGCCGTCCGCGTAGTCACGCAGGCGGCCAGCGACTTCCGTCTCGATGGCACCGCCGCCGGGGACGACGCGGCCGTCGGAGACGGTCTGGGCGACGACTTCCAGGGCGTCCGTGACGCCACGCTCCAGTTCGTCGACGACGTGGTCGGTCGAGCCACGCAGGAACAGGGTCACGCCGTGGGCGC
>CAZIVN010000005.1:8047-24979 GCA_964542685.1 uncultured Halobacteriales archaeon | reverse complement strand
CGACCACGGCAGAGCCGACGACGGCCGAGCCGACCACGGCAGAGCCGACGACGGCTGAGCCCGACGAGACTACGGAGCCGATGGGCACCACCGCCGAGGGTACCGACACCGGTACGCCCGAGGACGGCGATGGTGGCCAGCCCGGCTTCACCATGGGCATCGGCATCGTTGCGCTCCTGGCGGCCGCGCTGCTGGCGCTCCGCCGTCGCAACTAACGCTCGCTAACTACCGGACGTAGTCCGGTTCTCGCGGTTTGCGGTTTCGCGGTTCCATTCTTTCGACGCTTCCCCGACAGCGACTGCTGTCGCTCGCTGTGCGGTTGTGACGGGAAGACGGTGCTGCCGACCGCAGTCAGTCGGGCAGGAGAGCGGCCGGTGCGTCGGCGAGCGTCGCGAGTGCGTCGGCCTCGACGTGGTGCAGATCGCCCGGAACGACGAGGAGGTGGAGCGGGTCGCCGAAGTCGACGTCCGCGAGTGCCTCGAGGCGGTCCGCCCGGACGAACGGTTCCGGGGCGCCGGCCCGTGCGACGCCCACGCCCAGCGTGTCGGGGAGGTCGGGGGCGAGTCGTTCGGCCGCCCGGGTGGCTGTCATGTACTCGTCGCCGTCGCGCCGGTCGGCGCCGGCGGTGTCGTCGCCGACCTTGATGTCGAGGAAGACGAGCGTGTGGAGGCCGCGCTCGCGGTTGTCCCGGACCGTCTTGAGGACGCTGTCGGGGACCCCGTCGCCGGCGTGGGCGTAGGCGAACGGTAGCGTCGTCGCGGGGCCGAAGCGGTAGTTCTGGAGGCCGGTGAGCGAACTGGCGGCGGTCTGGGCCGTCGTCCCGTGGACGACGCGAGTGTCGATCCCGCGATTTTCGGCCCGCAGGCGGAGGTCGACGTGGGTCGTCGAGATCATGGTGTCGCCGGCGGTGACGAACACGGCGTCGCCGTCCGCGGCGGCCGCGAGGATCGGCTCGGGGTCCTGCTCGACGCCGGCACGATGCCGCCGGTCGATCTCGATGTCGTGGAACGCGGCGACGTCGTCGAGGTCTGCGCCGACCAGTCGACTCGTGTAGGCTTCCGCGAAGACGCGGTCGGCACGCCCGATCGCGTCCCGCCCCGCGAGCGTGACCGACCGTTCGTCGTACAGTCCGAGACCGACGAAGGTGAGCATGAACGCACTGGGACCCACTGGCGCTTAAACGCCCCGGAGAGTCGAAACCCCGAAACGCCTCGACGACGGAGTCGGTCGCATGGAGGTGCCCTGCGTGTGCGTCGCCCGGGCAGAGGGGGAGCGAGCGCGGCAGGCGCTCGCGGCCGAGGACCTCCTCGACCACGACCACGAGATCGTCGTCGAGGACGGCCAGTTGTACCTGCCGGTCGTCGATCCCGGCGCCGTCCCCGAGGAGTTCGCCGTGGTCGAGCGGTCGGTCCCCGAGCGCGAGGGACAGCAGACCCCGGCCGACGTCCTGGGGTGGGAGCCCAGTTACGAACGCCTGGGCGACGTCGTGATCCTCGACGAGGACGACCCGGAGCGAGCGGCGGAGGTGGCCGACGCCGTCGTCGCGTCGGACCTGCCGGTCGAGACGGTCCTGAACCGCGCCTCGAAGGTGAAGGGTGACCTCCGGGTGCGCGACTGGGACGTCCTCGTCGGCGAGGGAACCGAGACGGTCCACCGCGAGTACGGCCACGAGTTCGCACTGGACCTCGCGGAGGTGTACTTCTCGCCGCGCCTGGCGACCGAGCGCCACCGCGTGGTCGAGACCGTCGGGGACGGCGAGCGGGTGATCGACATGTTCGCCGGCGTCGGCCCGTTCGCGGTGCCGATGGCCGCCCGCGGTGCCGAGGTGATCGCCGTCGACCTGAATCCCGCCGCGATCGCGTACCTCCGGGAGAACGCAGAGCGAAACGGCGTCGCGGACCGCCTCACGGCCGTCGAGGGCGACGTCCGGGCCCTGCCGGAGACGTACGCCGACTGGGCGGACCGCCTGGTGATGAACCTGCCACACAGCGCCGACGAGTTCCTGGGAACGGCCGTCGAACTGGCCGGCGAGGACTGTCTGGTCCACTACTACGACATCCAGCACGAGGACGACCCGTACGGCCCCGGCGAGCGAGCGATCCGCGCGGCGGCCGAACCGGCCGGCTACGAGGTGACAGTCGAGAACCGGCGCACGGTCCGCTCGTACGCCCCGCACGAACTGAACGTCTGTCTGGACGTTCGCCTGCGGCGTGCGTGATACGACCGGAGAGAAGTCAGTGCGAACGCACTCGTCGACCGTCGGCGAGTGCGTTCGAATCGTTCTGTCCGGTAGTATGACAATCTCGCACCGTACGGCGAGTTCGCAATCCTTATACTTCGCTTGCCTCCTACGTACGGGTGCGAGCGCCGGTGTAGCTCAGACTGGCCAGAGCGATTCCTTCGTAAGGAATAGGCCGAGGGTTCAAATCCCTCCACCGGCTTTCTACTGCGGACAAATGTGAGCAGCGAAAGCCGTCGAGGGGTTTGAACCAGGGAGGAGCTTTGCTCCGACCGTGGTTCACAATCCCCTCCACTGGCTTACTCAAAAAGGGTTCAAACCCTTCCTGCGGTTTGGATATATAGAAAGTCCTCACAGCCAATTAGAGTGTAACACACCAACCGCCGCTTAGGCTATTCGTGGCGAGTCGAATAAGCTATAGTAGTCGTTGAAGATCAATGCGCACCCACCTCGGGAAGAGCGGCCAGCGAGGGCCTCGCTGGCCACCTCGCTCCGATGTGTGTGCAAATAGTTTCAACGACTACTATAATCCGCCCGAAATATATCGCCCGCCCGAATATGAAACTGTTATGAGCAGGGAGTCACAGCAGGCGTCGGCGCCGCCACGGAGGTCGAGCGTGTTGTGCGGGACGGCCACGCGCGCCACGCAGGAGATGGGTGTCGGACGGTTGTGACCCTTTCGGACACAGCGCAGACCTTAGTGCCCGAACCCCCAACGTGATGCTGTGTTAGACACAGCTATCATCGGTCTCGGTAACGTCGCGAGCTGGCACCAGCGCGGGATCGATCGAACGCCCGGTGCTCAACTGGTAGCCGTCGCTGACGTCGACGAGTCGGCGGCACGGGAGCGGGCTCGACAGTGGGGCGTTCCCTCCTATACCGACCTCGACGAGTTGCTCGACGTGGAAGACATCGACTGGGCCCACGTCTGTACGCCGATCGGCACCCACGCCGACGTCGCGATCCGGTGTCTCGACGCCGCCGTGCACGTCTTGGTCGAGAAACCGATGACGGAGACGCGTGACGCCTACGAGTCGCTGGTCGAGGCCGCCGACGCGGCGGACCTCCGGGCGACGGTGGTACACAACCAGGTGTTCTACCCGCCGTTTCTGAAGGCCAGACGGCTGGTAGGGAGCGGGCGGTTCGGTCGGTTGCACGGGGTTTCGGTGCGGTGGCTGGAAAACAACGACCCGCGAGAGCCCGACCGTGGAGAGTGGGTACTCGGGCTTCCCGGCGGGGAGTTCGGCGAGGGAATCGTCCACCCGATCTACCTCGGCCTCCGCTCGGCCGGCTACCCGGCCGGCGAGGACGCGGTCGATTTCCAGCGGATCAACACTACCGGCGACGACGCGGTCGCGTACGACGGGATCGCGGTGGCCTACCGGACCGACGAGAAGGTGGCCTGCACGATCCAGCACCACTCGAACGTCCAGGGGAGCCGGCAAGTCGAGTTCTTCGCCGAGGAGGCGCGGGTGGTTGCCGACATCCCGACCCAGTCGGTGCGCGTCTATCCCGAGGGGTACGGGGCTCAGGCCACCGTTGAGCGCCCGATGGTCGACGCCGCCTACTGGGCGGTTCGTAACGCCGCGGGGGCCGTCCGCTCGGTCGCCGGGACCCGCGCGCGCCAGTGGCTCTCAGACCTGCGCGGACGGGAGTTCAATCCACACGACACGCATACGCCGACGATCCGACGGGAGGCGGCGGCAATCCGGGGGACTGGCGAGGGACCGACGCCACGGGCGGAGGCGGACTGGGCCAACCGCATCTTCACCGACGTGACGTCCTCACGCTGTTAAAGCTCTCTCAGGCCGGGGAGGATGTCATTCCGTGTCGGTGCTGGCGCCCGTGAGAGGAGTATCCGCTTTCCTCCGGGTGGGGTTTCGCAACGTCTCGCCAGTCGCGGCGTCGAAGAGGTGGAGGTTCGCGGCCGGGATTCGAATCCGGACCGTTTCGCGTTCCCCGAGCGGCTTCCCGCCAGGGACCGTGATCGTCATCTCGGGGCCGGCGTCCAGGGTCACATAGAGGAACGACCGCTCCCCGACCGGTTCGACCACGTCGACCCGTCCCTCGAACACCGGGTCGTCGGCCTCCGCGGTCGGTTCGTTTTCTACGGTGACGGCCTCCGGTCGGATCCCCAGGATAACCTCCCGGCCGGTGGTTGCATCCGCCGCCCGCGCCAGCGCGTCGGTCGCAGGGTACTCTATGGCCCCGCGGAACGCCCTCGGCCCCGACTCGAAACGGCACTGGAGGAAGTTCATCGAGGGTTCTCCGATGAACCCGGCTACGAAGCGGTTGGCCGGCTCGTGGTAACACTCCATGGGGGTTCCCACCTGCTGGAGCCGGCCGTCCCGCAGGACTGCGATACGGTCGCCCATCGTCATCGCCTCCGTCTGGTCGTGGGTGACATACACCGTCGTCACGCCCAGGTCGAGCTGGAGCTGCTGGATCTCCGTCCGCATCCGGGCACGCAGCGTCGCGTCCAGGTTCGAGAGCGGCTCGTCGAGCAGAAACACCTCCGGGTCCCGGACGATCGCCCGCCCGAGGGCGACCCGCTGTTGCTGACCCCCCGACAGTGACTTCGGGCGCTTTTCGAGCAGGTCCGTGATACCGAGCGTTCCCGCGACGTCCTCGACGGCCGACCGGATCTCGGCGTCGGGCATGTCGGTCGTCATCCGGAGGCCGAAACCGATGTTCTGCCGGGCCGTCTTGTGAGGGTACAGCGCGTAGTTCTGGAACACCATCGCGATGGCGCGTTCCTCCGGGCGCTCGCCCACGACCGACCGGCCGGCGATCCGGATGTCGCCAGCGGTCGGAGCCTCGAGGCCGGCGATACACCGCAGCGTCGTGGACTTCCCACACCCCGAGGGGCCGACGAGGACGAGGAGTTCGCCGTCAGCCAGTGAAAGCGAGAGGTCCTCGACGGCGGTGATCCCGCCGGGGTACTCCTTACCGAGCCCCCGGAGTTCGAGATGGCCGTCCGACCCGGGATCACCCTCCGATCCTGGCCGCTCCCTGCTCATCTCCGGTCCAACCTTCTCCGGGGTGGCCCGCGTCGCGTGCGTGCTATCGGGCGATCAGCCATCGTGACCCCTCCTTGGGGCCGGGGAGTCAAAAACGCTCGATATACCGGATATCTGAACCGATTCGCGGTCCAGTCGGGGACTCCGACCGCGGTACACGAAGAGAGGGGTCAGTATCACAGGTACCCGAGCGCCTCAAGTCGCTCCTCGTCGCCGGCCGCGCCGTACACGCGGGACACCGGAAGCGACTCGGGCGGCGACAGCGTCGGCGCAAGCGTGCCGCGGTCCCGCGCGGCGGCCTCACACCACGGGACGGTGAGCAGTGCCGGAACGGGCGTGTACATCGGGTGGCCGTACAGCCCCCATTCGCCAAAGAGGTTCCCGTGGTCGGCGGTGATCGCGACCCGGCCCTCGACGTTCCGGAGGAGCGTCTCGACGGACTCGAGGACGTACTCCAGGTTCGCCAGGTACGCGTCCCGGACCGTATCCGGGTCGATGTCGCCGCGACGCATGAGTACCGACGGGCTGCGCTCGCTGCTCTCCTGGCTCGTCCGTGCCATCCCGCTGTCGCGATCGAGCGGTCGTGGCACGAACGGGTGGTGTGGTTGCATGTAGTGAACCACGACCCGTTCCTGGCTCCCCTCGCGGCTGACGGACACCGCGCGGTCGGTGATGGCGCCCGCGGGAACCGTCCCGAGCTTGTCGTCCCAGGCGTACTTCCAGACCTCGTCGAGCGTGGCGAACCGATCGGCGTCGAGGTACCGGTCGGTCCAAGTGTTGCCGGTAACCATCGCCGTCTCCGCCACCGCGTCCGCGCGGGACGGCGGGCCGAACGTGTTCTCCATCCACTCGGACGAACAGCTCCCGACCGACCGGAGCCGATCGACGCCGTCGACGAACTCATACCCCGCCGCGACGGCTTCGAGGGCGTCCGCACGGCAGCCATCGAGGACCACCAAGACATCCCACTCGCGGTCGTAGACGTTCTCGCCGTACGGGATCAGGCGCCCGACCGCCTGCAGACACCTGAGGTACGCGGTCCCGAGGTACCCCATTCCCGGTTCGGTCACGGGTGGGACCCATGGTCCCGGCGGCAAAGTACTTCGGGTCCTCACCAGCACGCTTATACTCCTATCAGCCAACCCTCACACATGTATACGACAGGGGCGGAGAGGGGAAGCGAGACCGGATCGCTCCCGGGGGTGGCCTGGATCGGCGTTCTCGCGGCGACGGTGAGCGGCCTGATCCATCTCCGCCTGGGGATCGGGAACATCCCGTCCCCCCTGGGAGTAGGTTTCCTGCTGGCCGGAGTGGGCTTCTTAGTCGCCGTCGGGCTCGTCGTGATCGGGTACCGACGACGAAGCGTCTACGCAATCGGGATCCCGTTCACGTTGTTCCAGGTCGTCGCGTGGTACCTCCTGAACTTCGGGGCGGGCGAGAAGGCGTTTCCCGCGGACGTCGGAACCCTGGGTGCCGTCGACAAGGTCGCACAGCTCGCGTTGCTCGTCGTCCTCGTGTTCCTGTTGCGGTGATCTGATCCGTGCCGCTCTGCGGTGATCCGATCCGTGCCGCTCCGGGCTCCCACTCCCCTCGCATCCCCGGACCGACAGCCAACCCCCGAAGAGAGCGGAACGAGGTGAGTCACGGCCAGCCATGATCGGACCAGCCGTGGGTCGTCGACGGGTACTTGTCGCCGAGCTGTCGGGGCTCACGACCCTCTGGGTCGCGGTCCTCCTCGCGGTCGCGGCCACGGTCTCGGAGGCAGTGACGGAGGATACGGTCCACGGCTCCGTCGCGGTCATGGTCTCGCTCTGGGCCGGAACGGTCGCGTACCTGCTTCACAGCCTCACGGTGGATCCCGCCGCGGAGGGTCCACCGTCGGACCTCCTCGGCGTGGCGAACTACATGACGATCGTTCGGGCCGGGTTGTACTGTATCGTGGGGGGATTCGTGGTCGTCCCGCCCTCGGGGCGGCTGACCTGGGTTCCAGCGGTCTGTTATGGCACCGGCGTCGCTCTCGACCTGCTCGACGGGCGCGTCGCGAGGACGCTCGGCCGAGAGACGCCGCTCGGGCGCCGCCTCGACATGGCGATCGACACGTTCGGGTTCGTCGTCGCGCCCGTCGTGGCCGTCGCCTGGGGGCAGTTGCCGGTCTGGTACCTCTCTTTGTCGGCCGCCAGGTACGTCTACCGCGGACTCAAGTACCAGCGCCGGCTCCGGGAACTGCCGCTTTTCGACCGCCCGGACAGCGAACTGGGACGGTACCTCGCCGGCGGCCAGATGGCGTTTCTGACGGCCGTGTTGACCCCGGCCGTCTCCCAGACCACGGCCGCCGCGGTCGCTCCCATCGCGCTCGCGCCGTCACTTTGCGTGTTCCTTCGGGATTACCTGTTCGTCGCCGGCCACCTCCCGACTGACAGCGAGTCCCTCCCGTAGACCGCGCCGTAGCGACAGCGGTAAGCGGTCGGGTCACGACGGGATACGTACGGCCGGGGGTCGGAACGTGCCCCTCCTGTCGGCCGATTCGCTTCGCGCCGATGCGTTCGCCGACCGGATGGACGCGCTCGGGACGGCGACGCGCGGGACGCGGTTCCGGAACGCCGTCGCATCTGCGTCACACCGCAAGTGCCGCTCCGGGACTCGCAACCGGGGAGTTCGCCGACGCGACCGGGGGTAACGCGAAGGACGCCGGGTTCCTCCTCGTTCGCCCGGGAGCACGCGTTCACGGTCGCGCGGACGCTCGGAGCGAGCCAGTACGGCGGGGTGCGATCGGCTGACGGGCGGAAACTGTTCGGTCGCCGGACGTCCTCGGGCGTCGACATCCGCCGGACGACGTTCGAGCCCGGTGACCCCGGCGCGGAACGGGTCGTCGAGCGCCGGGAACCTGACGCCGACCCGAGGAGCCTGGCGTGCTGGAGGCGCTCCTCGCCCGCCTCGGGGGCCCGACAGGGCCGGCCACCGACCACCGCCAGTTCGACGAGTCACAGCTCCGGTCGCCGGGCTATCTGGAGTGACCGGGCGCCGATCGAATCACGGATCGTACGCACCTGCGAACAGTTGGCGATCGTGCGAGGACGTACGCGCCGACGGCCCAGACCGCTATCTCGGCGTAGAACGACCACGACCAGAGGTACTCGGCGTAGAAGGAAACCGGATCCAGCCCCAGCGGGTTCGGTTTCTCCAGGACCGGCCACAGGAGCGACACCCAGTTCTCGGGACGGCCGTTGAGAGCGATCCCAAGGACGTCGAGGCCCAGGTGCGACGCCCACCCGATGCCGACCGCGAGCCTCCGACCGCCGAGGGCGCCGCCCCCGGCCAGGACGGCGACGCTCCCTACTCCCAGGAGCGCCAGCGCCGAGTGACCGACCGACTGGTAGAGCGCAGTGGCCCCGATCGCTCCCAGGGGTTTGTCGACGAGATCCGGGAGGGCAGCCCCCGCGAGGGCCCACGCGGGGAACCGGCTAAAGCGCCGCCCGACCAGGTATCCCGCGAGGAGGTGCGTCGGAAAGAGCACGCCGGGAAATGGGCCGGTGGACAATTAAGCGCGTCGAGCAGGGCCGGCGGACGATCAGGCGGGACACACACGGCCGAGTGCCGACCCGGGACCGGGCTCTACTGGCCCTTGAGCGACCCCTCCACGAGCCCTTTGACGAAGTACCGCTGGAGGCCGAGGAACACGATCACGAGCGGGAGCATCCCGATGACGCTCGCGGCGGCGATGGCACGCCAGTCGTTGCCGTACTGGCCCTGGAACTTGTAGACGCCGATCGAGATGGTGTGGAGGGCGCTTTCGCTCCCGAGCACGGTGAACGCGAGGACGAACTCCGACCACGTCAGCACGGTGTTGAAGATCGCGACGACGGCGATCCCTGGCGCGACGGGGCGCAGGAGCGCGTGTCGAAGGACCTGGAGGCGATTACACCCGTCGATTCGAGCCGCGTAGTCGAGTTCCGTCGGTACCGTGTCGAAGTACCCCTTCAGGAGCCAGATCGAGAACGGCGTCTGGATCCCGATGTACAGGAGGACGAGGCCGGCCCGGGTGCGCAGGAGCCCGAGGGTCGACATCACGGTATAGAGAGGGACGATGATGATCACCGGCGAGATCATCTGAAACAGGAGAACGATCCCGAGTAGCCCGCGACGGCCGCGGAACTCGAAGCGGGAGAACGCGTAGGCGGCCGGGGTCGAGACGGCGACGATCCCCGTGACCCCGAGGACCGTGACGATCGTCGAGTTGAACAGCCAGGTCGCGACGCCGGCCCGGACCACCTGTTCGTAGGCCGACAGCGATATCTCCGGGGGGAGCAGCCGGAACGGGTGGCTGAACAGCTCGCCGGCCGGCCGCAGACTCGCGGACACCACCCACAGAACGGGGAAAACGAAAAAGACGATCGCCACGGTATACAGCGCATACACCGACAGGTCGAGGGCCCGCTCGCTCCGGAGGGTCTTGAGGAGCGTCCGGCGGGAGACGGGGAGGGCCCACTCGCCGCTGGCGGCCAGGTCGGGCTCGTTCCGCGCGTCCCCATCGGATCGGGCGGGGTCCTCCGCGGTCATATCTCCTCCCGAACGTCGAACGCGTAGAGGTACACCCCGGTCAGGAGCAGGTTCGCGGTCAGCATCACCACAGCGATGGCTGCGCCCCGGCCGAGAGCGTAGTCTTGGAACGCTTCCTGGTACATGAACAGGGCGAGCACCTGCGTCGCCCGACCCGGTCCTCCGCCTGTCAGGGCGAAGATGAGGTCGAAGGTGTTGAGCGCGTAGATCGTCACGAGGACGATCGTGACGAACAGTACGGACTTCAGTTGTGGGACAGTGACGTGGCGAAAGCGCTGCCAACGGCCGGCCCCGTCGATCTTCGCGGCCTCATAGAGGTGAGTTGGAACGCGCTGCAGTCCCCCGTAGATCATGATCATCGAGAAGGCGGTACCCCGCCAGGTGCCGGCGACGATGGTCGAAACGAGCGCGAGCGTCGGGTCTGACCGGAACGGCACCGGGCCAATGTCCACGAGTCCGAGGAGATGGTTGACCGCGCCGAACTGGCTCTCGACGAGCATCACCTTCCAGACGAGGCCGACGATGATGCCCGGGACGATCCAGGCGAGCAGGACCGACACCCGGGTCGTGAGGTGAGCCCTGAGCCCCCGGCGGGTGCCGTAGTCGATGGCCAGCGCGAGGACCAGCCCGGCGAGGACATGGAGGACAACGCTGGAGAACGCGTAAATGGCTGTGATCCGGAGCATCTCCCAGAACACCGGGTCGGTGGCGAGCCGGGCGTACTGCTCGAGGCCGACGAACTCGGCGGTCGTCCCGAGGAGGCTCTCGTTCGTGAAACTCATCCGGACGGCCTGGACCATCGGATAGAACTGGAACACCGCCAGCACGAGCAGCGTCGGCGCGAGCCACGGCAGCGGATGGTCCAGCAGCCGGCGCCACGCGCTCCTGGCGGTCCCGACGCCGTTTTCGAACCGCTCCCTCGCTCCTCCGGCAGTCGCCATGTGCCGTTATCCCTGTCTGCCCCGGTGCCGTCGCGTACGGGCGATCACGACGCCTCGTACTCCTCGTTAACCCGGTTGATCATCGAGTCGGCGGCCGACTCCGGATCGGACTCCCCGATCACGACGTTCTCGATCGCGACCACGTACTCGGATTCGATGGTGCTGTAGATCGGGTAAGCCGGCCGTGCGATACCGTCCTGGAGGAACTCCCGGAACAGGTCCAGGTACGGCGAGTCGGGGTCGTACTCCTCCAGATCGTACACCGACTCCCGGGTCGGGAGAAAACCCGTCGCCGAGCAGTACCGCGCCATGTGCTCGGGTTCGGCGAACTTGGCGATGAAGTCCTTCATCGCGGCCGCGTCGTCGCCCTCGCTCTCGATGAACGCCCCGTCGGTCCAGCCGCCGACGCCGGTCGTGTGCTCGCCGTCCGCCGGCCGCGGGATCTTCGCGACCTTCCAGCGCTCCCACTGGTCGTCGGGGACCTCTTCGTCTTCCTCGATCGGGTTCTTGATGTTGCGCTCGATCTGGTCCTGGTTGCCGATGAACATCGCCAGATTGCCGGCGCGGCCCTCCCTGGGAAGCGTCTCGACCTCCTCGACGCTCGCGACCCGCTGGGGCGTGACGCCGGTTTCGACGAGGTCGCGGATGAACTCCAGCGCGCCGACCAGCGCGTCCCGGTTGCCGTCCTCCCCCAAGACCGGCGCCCCTTCCTCGTCGACGAGTTCGCCGCCCAGGCTCCAGTAGTACGGCAGGTTGGCGAGGGCCGTCGAGGACTGAAACATGTACGCGTCCATGTCCTCGTTTTCCGCGATGTCCCCTCCGACCGACAGGAGTTCCTCCCACGTCTCGGGCGGATCGCCGTCGTTGTACGTATCGAGGATGTCCTGGCGGTAGTACAGGCACCGACAGCCAGTGTACTTCCAGGCGGCCAGCAGGTCGCCGTCTTGCATCACGGTCTCCCTGACGAACGGGAAGAAGTCGTCGATGGCCCCCTCGTCAACGTGGTCGTTCAGCGGCTGGAGGTACTGGTAGAAGTCCGCGACCCACTTCGAGTCCAGCGTCGACCCGGCTGGCGGGTCGCCCTGTGCGGCGCGTGTCAGGAGGTTGTTCTTCCACTCGCCGAAGGCCGGGTACTCGACTTCGATCCGGTAGTCGGGGTGGTTCTCGGCCCACTCCTCGTGTTGGGTCTTCAGGGCCGGCGCCGCTACCGGCTGGTCGCTCTCCTCCTCGATTGGCGTGTAGAACGTGCTCGTCTGGTAGGTGAGTGCGGTGTCCCCGTTCCCGAACCGTTCGTGTGTCACGAGCGGGCCGGATCCGTCGTCGTCTCCGGGGCCTTCCTGGCATCCCGCCAGGACCCCCGCCAACGTCGTCCCGCCGGCGGCCAACAGCCGTCTTCGCGTCCAATCTGTCCGGTGGTTCGACATTTTGCATGTCGTATGGAGTACAAGAGTAAATATCTGTACCCTACTCTGGTAGGTATCCAGTCTGCTCTATTGAAAATGGGTGAGGGCACCGGACTCAACCGTAAGAGTTTGAGGAGCGAAGCCGAGGAGAGAGGATATGGCAATCGACTTTTTCGACTTCGTTCACAGCGTTCGGCAGTTCGCCGAACAAGCCTTGGGGAAGCATGCGGGGAAGCCCGAGTCAGGCGGGCCTACCCGTTGGGTTCATGTGGCGATTCACAGTGTTCGCATCCAGGAAAATCACACCTACACAGAGGTGATTGATTCGCTCGGCCTCATGCCGGAGGTCTGGGATGTGTTCGGGTTGCTTCCAGAGGCGTTGCCCGATCCAACGGCGTTGTGGTACCCGTTTCACTCCAGTCGCTTCACGTACTCGGGATCGTCGAACCCGTCGACACGGGTCGGGTTCTCGACGAGCCGTTCGATCGTCGCCCGGTCGAGTTCGTACGTGCCGTCGTCGTGACGGACGGCCAGCGAGAGCCGGCGCAACTCCGTCAGCAGGCTCCGGACGTTGGCCTCGGCGGCGTCGGTGTGGGGTTCGATCTCCCGGACGGTCAGTGGCGCCTCGGTCGCGAGCGCCGAGACGATCTGCCAGGTGTGCCGTTCGTTACAGCGGGCCTCGCGGTAGGCCATCAGGACCCGCTCGGTGACCGGGTCCGCCAGCACGAGGTCCACCAGCGTCGCGTCGTCGGTGACTCGCGTGCGGTCCGTCGACGCAGCGTCGTCCTCCAGCAGTTCCGCACCCTCGTCCGGCGGCGCCTCCGACGCCTCCGAGGCCGCCGACCCGTCGGCCTCGACGGTGTCGACGGCGGCCGCGACGGTCTCCTGGTCGGCGTCGGGCGACGGCGATCCGTCCTCGTTCTCGTCCCCGTCGCCGTCGTCGGTCAGAATCTCGGCGTCGTCGTCGACCCCCAGCGCGAGTGACCCCGCGTCTTCGCCGTCGGCCGTCGCTCCGGCCTCGGTCGAGCGTGTCGTCCCGGTCCCGCGTCCGTCCCCGCCGTCCCCACCCGTCGCGGTGCCTGCCAGCGGATCGGGATCGGCCGACGCGTCGACGATGTCCGTCGCGTCGTCGCCGTCCCCGTCCCCCGTTCCGGAGTCGGGAGCGACGGTGTCGTCCGCCGGGGGACTGGCTTCGGCCCCGGAGGCCTCGCCCGCGGACGGGTCCTCCTGGGCCCGTCCCTGGGGGTCGGGGTCGCGGGCCCGGTCGAGTTTCCGTCGCAGGCGGTCGATCTCCGACTCGCGTTCCCTGAGGGCGCTCTCGGCGCCCCTGAGGTCCTCCTCCAGGGCCGTGCGCTCGGCTTCGAGGGCCTCGATGCGGTCCTCGCGGTCTCCCAGTTCCGACTCCAGTTCGTCGATGCGGTCCTCGTAGGCCGCGAACGTGTCGAGGTCCGTCGCCTCCGGGTCGGCGGCTTCGAGTTCGTCGACGCGCCGTTGCAGGCGGTCGCGTTCCGCTTCGAGGTCGCTGACCTGGCCGCGGAGGTCGTTGATCTCCCTGTCTTTCTCCATCACGCGCTCTTCGAGGGCCGTCCGGTCGACGTCGGCGTCGCCGGTCAGTGCGGCGGCCATCTGCCGGGCGGCCTCGCTGACGTCCCGCGCGGAGGACAGTTCGTCTTCGAGTTCCTCGATGCGGGCCTCCCGCTCCTGGAGTTGCCGTTCGAGCGCCGCGATGCGTTCCTCCGTTGCCGCCTGTTCGTCGCTGATGTCCTCGAGGTCGGCGACGAGGTCCTCGTTGACGCTCTTGAGGTCCGGGCGTTCGAAGTCCTCCAGTCCCGGCGTCGCGCCGGCGTCGAACGTTCGCTTCTCGCGGAACTGGACCTCGTGGACGTCCGTCTCCGTCCAGTCGGTCTGGACGAACGCGCGGCCGTTTGGCAACTCCGAGACCCGTTCCTCGTACTCGTCGCCCAGAACCCGGCCGACGACCTTCGTGTCGTTCTCCCAGGTGAGACGGTGCCAGACGAGCCAGTTGGCCTGCGTGATGAAGTCCTTCTTGACGTCGGCCGGGCGCTGGGAGATGCCGACGACGCCCAGGCCGTGTTTCCGGCCCCGCTTCCCGATCTTGATCAGCATGCGTCCGGTGTCGTCCATCCCCCCGCCCTCCGGGATGTACTCGTGGACTTCCTCCAGAACGAGCAGGAACGGTTTCTTCAGTTTCTTCTCCTTGGCGAACAGGTGTCGGGCCGTCTCGCGGATCAGTTCGTCGGCTTCGTCTCCGTCGAGGTAGCCCGACACGTCGAGGATGATCGGGACGTTCTCCTCCAGGGCCAGCGTCGCCATCCGTTCGGCGTGTTCCGGCCGGATCTGGACGTCACACTCCTCGTCGGCGCCGGCGTGGAGCAGTTCGTACTCCTCCTTGAGCCCGTAGTACTCCCCGTCGGTGTCGACGATCATCGAGGGAAAGCCCGCCTCCAGCAGTTCCTCGATGACGACGCTGACGGTGTTCGACTTCCCGGCACCCGACTTCCCGGTCGCGAAACCTCGCCCAGTCAACACGTCGACGACGGGCAACCTGAAGGGTTCGCCGTCGGCCGTCTCGCCGACGGTGATCCGTTCCGTGTCGCTCATCGGCCCCTCCTCCCGGGTCGTGACATGTGTCGCTCCAGGCTCCGTGCCGACTTCAAGTCCCGTCAGACGCACGTCTGACGCCGCTCGCCGCCGATTCCACGGCCGGTCGACGCCACCGTTCGGATCGCAACCGATTAGGCCGGTCCGTCCCAACGCCTCGGCGATGCGCCGCCGCCACCTGCTCGGCACCGCCGCCGGGCTCTTGCCCTCCACGCTCGTCGCCGGTTGTACCGGGGACGGTGACGGCAGCGACGGGGACGAGTCCGGGACGGGAGCCAACTCGACGACCGCACCGTCGACGACCGAGGACCGGAATCTCAGGGGCATCTACGTCCAGCCGTTCCGCGAGGAGACGTACATGGTCGGGACGGCTGCGGCGGGTGACTACCGGCTGTCGGTCACCGCGGCCGTGCCACACCGCTTCTGGACGGTCACGAACGCCGAGACGACGGTGAACCCCCGCGAGGACGCACACGACCTGCACCTGATGGTCAACGTCTGGGACCGGGAGACGGGACTCCAGGTCCCCGAGGTCGGCGTCGACGTCCAGCTGTTCCGGGACGGCGAGTCGGTCAGTCGGGAGACGATCTACGAGATGCTGTCCCAGCGGATGGGCTACCACTACGGCGGCAACTTCGGACTCGGGGACGACGGCGAGTACGAGGTCGCGGTCGGACTGAGCGGGACCGCCGCCCGGACGACCGGCGAGTTCGAGGGACGCTTTCAGGACGGCGAGACGGCGACGGTTTCGCTGCAGTACGACGAGACGACCCGGGAGGCCCTGGCGGCCCGGGAGATCGACCAGGCCGGTGAGCCCGGAGCGGTCCCACCGATGTCGATGGGCGACGTCCCGGTCGGAATCGCACCGTCGGCCGAGGAGCTCCCGGGCCGGGTTCGGACGGAGACCGTCGACGGGGAGGACCCCCGGAGCGGGGACTGCCGGTTCCTCGTCACGACGCTCCCGGACGGCGGATCGATCGCCGACGAGACGTACGTCGCCGCCTCGGCCCGGACGCGATACAACGGACTGCTCCTGCCGGCGATGGCGCTGTCGGGGACCGTCGAGCGCGACGGCGAGACCGTCTTCGACGACGGCCTGACCCGGACCCTGGACCCGACGCTCGACTACCACTACGGCGCGACCGTCCCCGACGCGAGCGAGGGCGACAGGCTGACCGTCTCGGTCGACACCCCGCCACAGGTCGCGCGCCACGAGGGGTACGAGGAAGCGTTCCTGGAGATGTCCGACGTGACCGTGGAACTGTGACCCGCGACCGTCCGCTCGCCGCGACGCGGTGGTGGCTCCTCGCGCTCTGTGTGGGCCTGGCCCTCGTCGCCCCGGCAGTACCCGCGAGCGCCGACGGTACCCCGGGGGCGAGCGACGGCGTTCCGGCCGCCGTCGCGGGCGCGGACGCGACGACGCTGCCCGCCGACGCGGCCCCCGCACCCGGACTCCACGGGAACCACGTCAGCGCCGACGCGCAGGTCGTCGCCGACGGGCGGGTCGTCGTCGAGTCGCTGTTCCTCATCGAGGGCGGGTTCCTGGTGATCCGGGAAGACGACGACGGGACCCTCGGCGACCCCATCGGAGCGGTGTACGTCGAGAGCGGGTTCAGCCAGTCGGTGACCGTCGAGACGGACGCGTCGTTCTGGGCGGACCGCGAGGGGCCGGTGACGGTCCACGCCGCGCTCCACGCCGACGACGGCGACCGGGAGTTCGAGTACCGCGAGGACGACCTGTTGCGCTCGCCGGCGACCGGTCGCGCGACGTCGGCGTTCTCCGCAGCGCGGGGCCAGGCGCCCGCGTACGTGAGCGCACGGACGTTCTCCGGACAGCGCGTCGCCGAGCCGTCGGTGACCGTCTCGCGGGCCGCGCTCCCCGAGGACGGGGCGGTCGTGATCCACGACGCGACGGCGGAACTGGGCCTCGGCGACCGTCTGGGGAGCCGCGACCTGACGGCCGGGACCTACGAGAACGTCTCGGTCCCGCTGGAGTCGGGGTACCTGGAGTCGCTGTCCTACGACGAACCGACGCGCCTGTGGGTAACCGTCCACGTTGGCGGCGAACCGGTGACGGTCGACGACGACCCCGTCCGGACGCTGATCACCATCCGGCGGGTCAACGAGTCGTCGCTCGACGACGAGTGGAC
>CAZIVN010000005.1:0-7947 GCA_964542685.1 uncultured Halobacteriales archaeon | reverse complement strand
CGACGACGGCGCCGCCGGCCGAGTCGACGACCGCGCCGCCGTCGACGGCCGGCGCCGCGACCACCGGACCCGACGGCGAAGAGGGCGCCCCGGGACCGGGCGCGCTGACGGCACTCGCAGTCCTCGCCGTGACGCTGCTGTTGGCGGTGGCCCGGCGCCACCGGGCCTGACCTCGACGGGACCGCAACCGCCTTTTCGCTGGAACCGGAACCGTCGGTTATGCCCTCCGCCTGGGATCCGGACGCCGTCGACGCCCACCACGCGGTCGACCGTCGGACGTTCGTGAAGGCGGCGGTCGCCATCGGCGGGACGAGCGCTCTGAGTGCCTGTCTGGAGCGGTTCGGTGACGACCCCATCCCGACGGGCGTCGACGACCCCTCGACGCTGCCGCGCCGCCAGCACGCCTGGAACGACGAACTGCGGACCGACGACGCCGGAAACTTCCTGGTGCCACACCACCAGACGCTGCTGTACCTGACGCTCGACGGTGACGGGCCGCCGAACGAGGACGCCCGCGAGACGGTCGAGACGGCGCTGTCGACGATCGACCGCGGCTTCGAACGGTCGCCCGAGGGACTGCTGTACTCGATCGCGTACTCGCCGGCGTACTTCGACCGCTACGAGGCCGACCTGCCCGACTCGGTGGACCTACCGCCGCCGCGGGCGCTCTCGAACTTCGAGAATCCGACGTTCGACGACCAGGACGCACTGCTCCACCTGGCCAGCGACCGGTCGGACGCGTTGCTGGCCGCCGAGGAGGCACTGACCGGCGACCGCGACAGCGCGAACGGCGAGGACGTCACGGCGAGACTGACCGACGTGTTCGCAGTCGACGACCGGCGCACGGGCTTTTTCGGCGCCGGGATGCCGGCAGACGAGGCGGCGTCGACCGACCTCCAGGGGGTTCCCGAGGGCAACCCGATTCCGGAGGACTCGCCGCTGTTCATGGGGTTCAAGGCCGGCTTCGCCAACAACCAGGCGACCGAGGACTACGTCACCATCGACGAGGGACCGTTCGCCGGCGGGACGACCAAACACGTCGCGAAACTGGGCCAGAGCCTCCACGACTGGTACGTCGAACAGGACTTCGCCGAACGGGTCCAGGAACTGTTCAGTCCCGGCCACGACGCCCAGAACCTGATCGAGGGGGTCGGCGGGAACCTCGGCGACGACAGCGCCGTCGACCAGTTCGTCGACGACCTGGAGGCTCACGCCCGGGAGTTCGGGCGGGTCGGCCACGCACAGAAGGCCGCCCGCGCGAACCGCGACGACGCGGGCAACGTGCGCCTGCTCAGACGCCACGTGGAGTCGACGGACGGTGACGCCGCGAGCCTGCACTTCCCGTCGCTCCAGCGGGGTATCTCGGCGTTCGAGGCGGTCCGCCAGGCGATGAACGGGGGGGACCTGACGGACAACCCGGCGATCAGACAGCGGGTCAACAACGGCATCCTGGAGTACATCTTCGTCGACAACCGCGGGAACTTCCTCGTGCCCCCGCGGGACCTGCGGGCGTTGCCGCGGCCACGGCCCGGAGCCTGAGCACCCTCCCAGACCGGTGGGTTCGACGCTTCCGACCCACAGCGGCAGAACGGCTTGCAACGTTCAAATTTGCTCCACGAAAGCGTGTATCTCTAAGACACTACAGTAGGTAAATTTAATACGGATAACAACTGATTTGTCTCTCAACGATGGCCGAGAGAACGGGACCGGATCGTCTTGCGGAGTTCGTCCACGTCCTGCGAGGGCTGGGAGTACCGGAGGCGACGATCGGGGACGTCCACGACGTGTCGGGGTCGACGGACCTCGTCGAAGCGCTCGGGGAGACGCTCGACGGCACCGACGAACGTGCGCTGTACGACAGCCTGCACGAGACTATCGCGCGGTCGAACCGGGGCATCGAGTGCCCGCGCGACCACGACGTCGACGCGGCGACGGCGGCACTGTCCGGGGCGCTCGAGACGTACGACTGCACGCTGTCGGTCACTGACGACGGCGACGCCTTCGAGGTCGCGGCGACCGACGGCGCCGGGGACCGGCGGTCGACGACCGTCTCGCTCCCGGCGCGGTTGCCCGACGACGACCCGCTCCCGGTGCTGGCCCACGCCGTGGAGGAGCTCCTGTCGGGGACGGACCTGACCGTCGTCGTCCTGACAGAACGGGACGACGTCTGGCGACTGGCACTGGTGCCCGAGCGTCGGTTGACCGACCTGCAGGAACGCCTCGGACTCCGCCTGACGGTGTTCGGTCGACCGCTCCTGTGTGCCGACCAGCCCGGAGCGTTCGCGAAGGGCGTCGCGACGGCCTTCGCTACCGCGACGGACGGCGGGACCGCGGCCGTGGCGGCCGCCGGGGTCGGGAGCGGCGCCGTCGCAGAGACCGAGTCCCCGTCCGCCGAGGACCCAGCGGCGACCGACGAGTCCGCAGAGGCCGCGGCCGGCGAGGACCCGGCCGCCGAGTCCGACGACGCGGACGAGGAGGCGACGCCGGACTACATCGACCTGCGCGGTGCGGACCCCGAGTCAATCGACCACCTCGGGGGTGGCCCCACGCGGGTCGTCGGCGAGAGCGTGGAGGACATCGTCGACACGGTCACCGATCGGTCGGCGGCCGACGACGCGGACGACGTCGCGTGGACGACGGACGACTCCATCGTTATCGGCGGCCGGTCGGCCGACGGCCCGACCGACGCGCCGGACCGGGTCGTCGCCGACGACGACGTCGACGGCGTCCTGGCGGAGGTGGGCGTCCTCGACGAGGACACCGACGACGTCGACCTGGACGAGGCGCTGTCGTCGATGGCCGGCGAGTTCGACACCGCTCCGTCGCTGCCAGAACCGCTCGCCTCGGCGACGGACGGCGACGCCTGACCGGCGACCGCCCGCACGCAACCCCTCGCTTCTCTCGGTCTCTCGCCACAACGCCACGCCGACGGCGGCGCTTCCGCTGGGGGATCGCGTCGCACCCGCCCGACGAAGAACGTCCTCGTAGTCTCGCGCGTCGAACGCCGACGGTCCGGCCCGGTCCGAGTTCGACACCCGCGACGCCCGGTGACCGCGCCCGGACCGCGGCGGCCGATCACTCCGCGGGGACCGCGTCGAACAGGCTCGCCCGGACCGCACGCTCGTCGTGTTCGTCCGTGTCGGCGATGCAGTTGAGGGAACAGAAGTGGTTCGATCCGCCGTCGGGCGTTCGTCGCGTGTACCGGGCGTCAGCGTCTCCGATCTCCCGGTCACAGCGCGTACAGGTTCGTGCCATGGGGATTGTCGTGGAGTACATTGGCCACAAACCTCATAAAGCTTGGTCACACGGGAACTCGACTGTCGTTGTCCCGGCTCGCTCCCTCGCGCCGCTTTTATCACTGTTGTCGGGGTCGGATCGGAGTTAGAAACTTTTGGGAGGTTTCTCGACGTTTATCGGAGACATAGTCCGGTTTCGACCGCCGTTCACAGCGGTCTCCATCCGAACGGTGTCCACCGCGACGCCGTCGACGTCGAGTTCGCCAGAGCCCACGACGCGCCCCTCGGACTCCGCGACGACCGCGCTACCGCTGTTCGCGCTGTTCGACCTTGTTCAACTCGATGAGCAACCGGAAGATGGCCTTCACCAGGTTCGAGTCGACGCCGAACCGTTCGGCGTTCCGGCCGGCGCGGTCCATCACCTCCTGTTCCTGTTGCTCGTCGGTCGTCGGGAGCCCCTGCCGCTCCTTGACGTCGGCGATGGTGTCCGCGACGTACGTGCGTCTGGCGATCAACTCGACCAGTTCCCTGTCGATCGTCTCTATCTCCTCGCGCAGTTCGGCGAGGGTCATCTCGTCCGGGTGCCGTCGGTCCGTGTCGTTGTCAACCATGTCGTACCATCACGCTCGTTCCAGTCGTTCCGCAGCGATTCGAGGGCGGGACGGTCGCCGACCGCGACGTAGCTCGGGCCGGTGCCGGACAGCGAGACGCCCGCGGTCCGGTCCATCGCCGCGACGAGTGGGTCGGCCGGAAAGCCCAGTGCGGCGGCGAAGGCCAGGCCGTTCAGCGTCATCGCGAGGCCGTGGACGCCGTCCAGTGCGAGGTCGGCCACGTGCTCTGCGACGGGGGCGACCTGCCGACAGGCTTCGGTGTCGGCCGCGGCGCTGTAGGCCCGCTCCGGCGGGGTCCAGACCAGCACGGACCAGTCGCGCTCGTCGCGGGCCAGCAGAACGTCTCCCTCGTTGTCGGTGACGGTGACGCCCCCGAGCATCGAGGCGCTGGCGTCGTCGAACGCGCCGGTGACCGTGACGCCCGTCTCGCGGGCCGCCCGGACGCCCAGCCGGCAGGCGTCGAGCAGGTCCAGTCCGCCGTCGGGCCCGACCGGAACGTCGAGCGCCGACAGCGTCGCCAGGACCGTCGCGTTGGCGGCCGCGCTGGAGGACTTCAGCCCCGCGGCGATGGGGACCTCGCTCTCGGTCTCGACGCGGCCGCCCTCGCCGTCGCCGTACCGTTCGACGACCAGTTCGACGCACCGCTCGACGAGGGCGGTGTCGGCGTCGGGAGCCTCCGCGACGTGGCCCTCGACGCCGAGGGCGTCGCCCGACAGCGTGACCGTCGCGGTCGTCTCCAGGTCGATGGCAAAGGCCGCACCCGTCCCCGTCGCCAGTGCGTTCAACACGGTTCCGGCGGCCGGTGCGACGGCCCGTCCCTCCATGTGTCACTCCTTGCCAAGGTCGTACTTACGGTTGGCGGTTCCGGCACGAACCGACACCGACGCCGGTCCGGAGCCGGTCGGGCAGCCCGCCGATCCGGACGCCTTTTGCCGCGTCGGCCGGAAGGTCGGGACATGGTCGATCGCAGCAACGTCTCGCCGGACACGCTGGGGGTCGAACTCCAGGAGGCCGGCATCCTCGTCGAGTACACCGACGGGCGAGAGACGTTCTACCACGGCGTGCCGGAGAAACGCGAGGGGGCAGTCGAGACGGCGCCGGGGAAACTCGTCCAGGTACTCGTGACGGACCCCTCCGAGACGGAGGGCGTGATGACGTACGTCAACGACCGGAAGACCGCCGACGAGATTCTGGCCGACAGCGGCGTCGGACGGGTCCTCGTGCCGAACGGCGAGTCCGAACAGTTGTTCCCGGGCGTGACCGTTCACGCGGAGAACCACGCGGTGCGCGTCGAGGCCGACCCGGAGGTGGCACGCGGCCGCGTGTTCGTCTTCTCCGAGGACGAGGTCGGCGAGGCGTCGTACGAACTGGTCTGATGCCGTTGCGGAAGGCCTGGCGCGACCTGGACCGGTCGACGGTCGGCCGCGCCCCGGAGCGGTGGGGAGTGTACGAACTCGGCGAGGACGGCGACGTCGTGGCGGTCGATGCCGGCGTCCTCCGGGACGAACTGAAGACGGCCCTGAGCTACGGGGAGGCGTCGCAGGTCCGCTGGGAGACGACGCCCTCGAGAGAGCGCGCGGAAGAACTGGCACGGGAGCACCGCGACCGGCTGTGAATCGTCGATTCTCCCGCTACTGGATGTAGGACGGTTCCTCGGCGTCGCAGCGCCGCTCGTGCTGTTTCGCGTCCTCCTTCGCGTCGAAGGTGAGGCCACAGTCCTCACACTCGTACCAGACGCCGTCCGCGCGCTGTGTCTCCACCACCATGTGTGAACGTGGTCGGTCACCGGATAAATACGTTGTCCCGGGCCCGACGGGATTGGCTGGTCGGGCGCCGGCGTCACACGTCGTCCGGAGGTATATGTTGGTCCGGGTGTGAGAGTGTCTCATGGGGAGGACACGCCGCTCGCTGCTCCGATCGGCAGGACTGGGCGTCGCGGTCGGTCTCGCGGGCTGTGGCGACCGTCTCGACGCCGCGACGGACGACGAGACGTCGTCCCGGACCGGGTCTGCGACAGCCACGCCGACGCCCACGTCGCGGGAGACGGCCAACCGGCAGCGCCTGGTGCCGGACCCGCTCCCGCCGGGGGCGCTGTGGGTCCCACCCGTTCGCGACCCGGTCGACTACCTCCCGGGGCGGTTCCTCCGGCAACTGTCTGCAACGGCGGTGACCGCCCACGAGTCCCAGTTGTATCCGACGGTGTTCGACTCGCTCTCGCAGGAACTGTGGGACCGGCCGGCGCGACTGTTCGGCGTCGACGCCGACGCCATCGAGGCGAAGTACCAGGTGCCCGGGCAGGGCGTACGGATCTTCGCGGGGTCGTTCGAGCCCGACGGCGTCGGCGAGTACCTCGGCCGGTCGTACGAACGCGTCGGCGAACGGAACGGGCTGACGCTGCACGCACGCCCGCTCCAGCGCGGCGAACGACTGGTCGCCGTCGGCGAGGACCACCTCGTCGCCGGCTTCCGCGAGGACGCCGAGTCCGCCATGGAGGCCCACTTCGGCGCGCCGGACTCGTTGCCGCTCATCGACGAGCACTTCTGGGAGGCGGCCGTCGCCGTCGCCGACGGGGACATCGTCTCGGTGACCGACCGGCACAACCGGACCCGCGAGGGCCTCCTCGGGGACGTGGCGGCCCGCGGCCTCGCGTGGACGTTCGAGGGCGACCGCACGCGACTCACGGCGCCGTTCGTGTTCTACGAGGAGCGAGTGACCGATCCCGGGGTCGTCCGCCAGTGGGCCGACGAACTCGAGGGACTGGGCAGCTACGACGACGTCTCGATCGCCCGGGACGGGCGCCAGGTCACGTTCGACGGCACCACTCCGACGGCGATCTTCGACCAGGGCGTCTCCGGTCGGCCCGGGGAGTAGCGCTCTGCCGACGTGCGGTGAATTCAGCCAGTCAGTGGTCGCCTGCACGAACCACCGCCGGGTGGGACTGGAAGGGGCCGAGCGGTCGACCCGGTGCGGCGACGTAAGGACCGCAGGGAGCGGAGCGACCGAGGACCGCAACGAGCCGCAACCGGTCGAGCGCGAGGGGGCTTCCAAGGCCGTCGCAGTCGGACCGTCAGAACTCGATCACTCGTCTCATCAGTACCACGCCGCCGAGTGCGAACGGTAAAGACCCGCCAGCGGCAACGACGTGACATGAGCGACGGCGTCACCCTGACGGTCAGGAGCGCGGAGAAGCGAGACGCCGGTCGCGGCGTGGCGCGCATCTCCGAGACGACACGTCGCCGACTGGGCGTGCTCAGCGGCGACACGGTGGTCGTCGAGGGCGACCGGATGACCATCGTGAAGGTGTGGCCGGCCGACCGTGACTCGCCGGACGACGTCATCCGCATCGACGGCGACACCCGGACGAACGCCGGCGTCAGCGTCGGCGACACCGTCACCGTCTACACCCGGCACGGAACCGAGGGCGAACTGCCCGACGCGACGGCCGTCTCGCTGGCTGCGGTCGACGACATCGACGAGGAGTCGGCGGCGGTCGTCGAGTCGGTCGCACCCAAACGGCTCGCGGACCGCATCGTCGACGACGGCGACCGCGTCCGGGTCGAGAGCGTCGGTGCCTTCCGCGTCAACGGCATCGACCCGAGCGGTCCCGCGCGGATCACGGGCGAGACGACGGTGGAAGTTGGCGACCTCGGTGAACGGATCGTCGGCGGTGGAGCAAGCGACGCTGGTAGCACTGACGACACGACGGGGAGTGCGTCCGGCAGCGCCCCCGGCGGCGTCACCTACGAGGACATCGGCGGCCTCGACGAGGAACTGGAACGCGTCCGGGAGATGATCGAACTCCCCCTGCGCGAACCGGAACTGTTCCAGCAACTCGGGGTCGACCCGCCGCGTGGCGTGTTGCTGTACGGCCCGCCGGGGACGGGCAAGACCCTGATCGCGAAAGCCGTCGCCAACGAGGTCGACGCGACCTTCCTCGACGTGCGGGGCCCCGAGATCATGTCGAAGTACAAGGGCGAGAGCGAGGAGAAACTGCGCGAGACCTTCGAGGAGGCAAGCGAGAAGGCGCCGGCGATCGTCTTCTTCGACGAGATCGACTCCATCGCGGGCAAGCGCGACGACGGCGGCGACGTCGAGAACCG
>CAZIVN010000004.1:0-25043 GCA_964542685.1 uncultured Halobacteriales archaeon | reverse complement strand
CCTCGGTGTTACCCCAACGTGTTGGGGTCGGATCCCGAACGGTCGCCAGCACTCAGAGTGTGTCAGTCGAGTCGACCGTCAACTCGGGAACCTCGACGCGACGCGGCCGGGAGACGACGTACCGGATGGCGTCGGCGACGTCCTCGGGGTCCAGGACCCGCGCGTCCCGATCCGACCAGTCTTTCATCTCGGACTGGATCGGGCCCGGATTCACGACGGTCACCCGCACGTCCTCGTCGTCCAGCCCTCGGCGGAGGGAGTCACAGAAGTTGTTGACGCCGGCCTTCGACGCCGCGTACGCACTCCCACCCGCCGGTGGATAGTCGGCGTTCATCGAGGAGACGGTGACGACGTGGCCAAGTTCGGCCTCGCACAGCCCCGGCATCGCGGCGCGGGTGGCGAACATCGTCCCGAGCAGGTTGACCTCGATCTCCCGGCGGACGTCGGCGACGTCGGTCTCCGTGAGCCGCCCCGACTGGAGGACGCCCGCACTGTTCACGAGGACGTCGATCCCGCCGAACGCCTCGCGGGCCGCCGCGACGGTCGCTTCGACCGCGTCCGGGTCGGTGACGTCTGTCGGGGCGGCGAGTGCGCGCTCGGTCCCGATCTCCTCGGCGATCCGTTCGAGTCGCTCCTCGCGGCGGGCCGCGAGGACGACGCGACAGCCCTCCGCTGCCAGCGCGCGAGCGGTCGCCGCGCCGACGCCGGAAGAGGCCCCCGTGACGACGGCGGCGCTGTCTGTCAGGTCCATGGGACGCCTGCGAGGGGCGCCGTCATAAGCGTCCGGACGGTTCGGGGGCGACTGGCACGGACGCGTCGGCGGTCGGGACCGGTACCGCTTAGGCCCGGCCGTCCGACCGCGGAGGCATGACCGACCGGGGAAAGATCGACCGCGATTTCTTCGAGGAGACCGTCGCGCCGAACCTCGGCGCCGACCGCGAGGACGTCGCCCTGGGGCCGCGTCACGGCGTCGACTACGGCGTCCTGTCGCTGGGCGACCGACACCTCGCCTGTGCGACGGACCCCCTCTCGGTGTTGCCGGGGCTGGGCTGGGAGCGGGCCGCCCGGTTCGCGCTGGGTGTGGTGCTCGCGGACGTCGCCGTCGCCGGCGTCGCGCCGACACACCTCGCGCCGAGTTTCGCGCTGCCACCCGAGATGGGCGACGACGAGTTCGCAGCGCTCTGGACGGCGATGGACGCCGAGTTGCGCCAGCTGGGGACCGCGGTGGTGACCGGCCACACCGCCCGGTACGACGGCGCCGCCTTTCCCTGGGTCGGCGCCGCGACGGCGATGGCCGTCGCCGACCCCGGCGACCTGGTGCGTCCGGACGGGGCACGGCCCGGCGACCGACTGCTCGTCACGACCGGGCCGGGCGTCGAGGCCGCGGCGCTGTTCGCCGCGCTGTTCCCCGACGAGATTCCGGCCGACGACGACGTCGTCGCCGCGGCCGCGGACCTGTTGCCCACGACTGAGGCCGTCCACGCGGCGCCCGCGGCCGCCGCGGCGGCGCCGGTGACCGCGATGCACGACGCGACGGAGGGTGGGATCCACGGCGCCCTGCACGAACTGGCCGACGCCGCGGGCGTGCAGGTGGCGTTCGATCCCGCGGGGGTGCCGGATCCGGCTCCGACCCGCGCGGTCGCCGAGGCGCTGTCGTTCGACCGCTGGACCGCGACCAGTTCGGGGAGCCTCCTGGTGACGGTCCGGCCGGACGGCGTCGACGACGCACTCGCCGCGCTCCGGGACGCCGGCCTCGACGCCGCGGCAGTCGGGACGGTGACGGCCGGTCGCGGCGTAGTCGCGGACGGCGAGGCCGTGGCCCGCCCGACGGCCGACGCCTCCTGGCCGGTGTACGCCACACTCGCCGACGACGAGTGAAGGAGTCTTAATTTCTGTCAAATGCTGTCCAAAAGAAGTTTGTTGATGGACGTTCGTACTGAATCCAATGCGACAACTCGGTGTGCTCGCCGTCTGGCTCGGTGCGACCGCGGCCACGGTGACAGTCGGGTGGCTCCTGCGCAGCTGGGCACGGCCAGCCACGGGGGGAAACGAGTTGGACGACGACGCCGACGGGGCATCGGCCGACGACCAGGACGACGTCGAACCGTTCCGGGCGGTCGAGCTGGACCGGACGGCGCTGCTCGCAGTGCTCGGCTTCGGCGCGCTGGGGTACGAGGCGTGGGGCCGCGCCGCCGGGAGTGCGCCGTTCCGGACCGCGGCACTCGTGGGCGTCCTCTCGGGGGGACTGCTGGTCGCCTCGCTGCGCGACCACCCGGAGCGCGCCCTGCCACGAGCCCCGCCGGTCCCCGTACCGTCGGTGCCGGAGCCGCCCAGTCCCACGCTCCGGGTCCCCACGCCGTCGGCCGGGTCGGTCGGCGACCTGCTGGGTCGTACCGACGGGTCGACCACCGACGGGGCCCCGCTCCCGGCCACGCCGGAACAGGTGGAAGACGACCAGAGCGCGGGGGAGGGGAGTGATGACGCGCCGACGACCGACGACGCGCCCGCCGACAGCCCGCTCCGTCCGTCGGTGGGCGACGACGGGGACACGCGGGACGCCCCCACGCCGACGGCGGTGTCGCTGTCGGACGGCGACCCGGACAACCGCCCGGACGGACCGATCCTGTTCGCAGACGGCGCCGGCGAGAGCCGCGAGTGCCGGAACTGTGGGACGGCGGGCGACGTCCGGGACACGCGCGTCGCGACGGTCCCGGACCGCGAGGCCGAGCAGGTCCCGCTCTGTGACGACTGTCGCATCGCCGCCGCGGCCCGCGAAGACGACCCCGACGCGTGCTCGTCGGTCGGCCGCCGCGTCGCCAGCGTCGGCGGCGAGGACGGCCGGTGTGACAACTGCGGCTACATCGGTCGGCTGTCGGCCCACGCCATCGTGCCCCTGGACGACGGCGGTCAGCCCCACCACGCCAACGCCGTCGCGCTCTGCGAGACCTGTCACGCGGCCGCCCACGGCCGGCGCGAGGCCGAACTGACCCAGTAGGACGCCGACTCGCTGCCTCTCCTGCGGACGCTCTCACCGCGACGGGCCGACGACGAACGAGCTGGTGGCTCCCGTCGTCCGTCGATCACTACCAATTTGTACCACCAGGTGTTAGCCGGAGATATGCAACGAGCGCCCGCACCGCACGACCCGCCGGCAGCGCTGACCGTCGCCGGCAGCGACTCCGGCGGCGGCGCCGGAGTGCAGGCCGACGTCACGACGATGGAAGCCAGGGGAGCGTACGCGACCAGCGTCCTCACGGCCGCCACCGCACAGAACACGACCGGCGTCGCCTCGACGCACGTCCTGCCCGTCGCCGAAGTCGAGGCCCAGCTGGCCGCGGTGTTCGAGGACTTCGCAGTCGCGGCGGCGAAGACTGGCATGCTCGCCACCGAAGCCGTCGTCGCGACGGTCACCGACCGGGTCCGGGAGACGACGATTCCGTTCGTCGTCGACCCCGTGATGGTCGCCGCGTCGGGCGACAGACTGCTCGACCCCGCCGCGGAGCGTGCCTACGAGGACCTGGTCGCCGAGGCGGCCCTGGTCACGCCCAACGTCGACGAGGCCGAAGTCCTGACGGGCCGCGCGGTCGCCGACCCGGCCGACGCCCGCGCGGCGGCCAGGGACCTGGTCGACGCCGGCGCCGGGGCGGCGCTCGTCACCGGCGGCCACCTCGCTGGCGACGCCGTCAGGGACGTCCTGGTCACGGCCGACGCCGAGCGGACGTTCGAACACGGCCGGGTGACCGGCGCGGCGACCCACGGCTCGGGCTGTACGCTGTCGGCGGGCGTCGCGGCGCGTCTCGCCCGCGGCGCGGCCGTCGAAGGGGCCGTCGAGGCGGAACTCGACGCGATGGCCCGAGCGGTTCGGTACGCCTACGACGTTGGCGAGGGACCGGGCGCCGTCCAGGGGATGGCCCCCCTGCGAGCGCGGGCCGCCCGGTCGGAGACCGCAGCGGCCGTCCGGTCGGTCGTCGACCGACTGGTGGCCGCCGGAGCGAGCGACCTGATTCCCGAAGTCGGCACCAACGTCGCCGGCGCGATCCCGTTCGCGGAGTCGCCCGACGAGGTGGCCGGCGTCGACGGGCGCGTGGCGGCGACGATGGAGGGCGTGGCGCCGACCGGCGACGTCCGCTTTGGCGCCTCCGACCACCTCGCGCGATTCCTGCTGGCCGCCCGCGAGTACCATCCCGAACTCCGCTTTGCGATCAACTGCCGGCACGACGATACCACCCGGGCGGCCCTGACGGACCTGGACTGGGACGTCGCCACCTACGACCGCCGGAACCAGCCCGACGGGACCCGTCGCGAGGAGGGGAGCACGATGGCCTGGGCCGCCGGCGAGGCACTGGCCGACCGCGAGACCCCACCCGTCGCGGTGACCGACCCCGGCGCGGACGGGAAGGAACCGATGTGCAAGCTGCTCGCGAGGACCGCGGACGACCTCGCACAGCGCACGCTCGACCTGCTCGACGCCCGCCGCGGGTGAGAGGGGCGCCACCTGCCCGGAGACTTATGTTGGTCCATACCGTAGGGTAGTCAATCGCGTGACATCTCCGATCCGGTGTCTGTGTCTCTCTGCGGACGGGAGGGGCCCGAGCCCCGGCGAACCGTTCGGCGTCGTCACTCGACCGACGCGGACTGCGGCCGTGGAGTACCTGGAGCGGCACAGTACGGGCCTAGACTGCGTCATCGTCGACGACAGTGGAGGGGTCGACGCAGTCGGTGCCCTGGAGACGCTCGTCCCCACGTATCCGGGCCTCGCGCTGGTGGCTGTCACCGCCGACCCCGACCGCCGACCCCGGCTCCTCGCGGCCGGCGCGACCGACTGTCTCCGGCCGGACGATCCCGACGCCGTCGTCCGGTCCCGTCTGCGCAACGCGGTCGCCAGACACAGGACGACCGGCAGCGGCGACGACACCCGCGAGAAGATCAGGGAACTCCACGACACCGCGGCCTCGCTGGAGCGCTGCGAGACCGAAGCGGAGATCTACGAACTGACCGTCGACGCCGCCGAACGGATTCTCGCGTTCGACCAGTGTTACGTCGGCCTCGTCGAGGACGGGAAGATACTCCCCCAGGCCGCGAACGACGAGCCCCTGCTCGCCGACCCCGTCATAATGACCATCGAGGAGGGCCTGGCCGGCAAGACGATTCGCGAGGGCCGGACGTACGTCGTCGGCCACCCCGACGACGACCCGGACACCAACCCCGTCGACGAGTCGTACACGTCGGCGCTGTCGGTCCCGCTCGGCGGGATCGGTCTGTTCCAGGCCGTCGCCACCGAGGAGGACGCCTTCGACGACACCGACCGGGAACTGGGCGAGTTGCTGATGAACCACGTCACCGGTGCCGTCGAGCGAGTCCGCTACGAGAGCGCCCTGAAACGCCAGCGGGACCGGTTCGCGGCGCTGTTCGAGAACGTCCCCGACGCGGCGGTCGGGTTCGTCTACCGCGACGGCCAACCGATCGTCGACCAGGTCAATCCGGCGTTCGAACGGGTGTTCGGCTACGACGCCGAGACGGTGGTCGGCGAACCCCTCGCCGACCTCGTCGTCCCCGAGGACGACGCGGAGACGGCGGCGGCGTTCCGCCGTCGCGTCCAGAGCGGCGAGACCGTCGAGGCCGAAGTCGAACGAGAGACCGCCGGCGGCGACCGTCGGCACTGCCTGTTGCGGACGATCCCGATCGATTCGGACGACCGGACGAGCGGGTACGCCATCTACACCGACATCTCCGACCTCAAGGACCGCGAACGCGAACTCGCCCACCAGAACGAACGCCTCCAGGAGTTCGCCGGCGTCATCAGTCACGACCTCCGGTCGCCGCTGAACGTCGCCGACGGCTACCTGCACAAGGCCCTCGACGACGACGCCGTCGAACCCGTCGAGGAGGCGCTGTCGTCGCTGAAGCGGATGGACCGCCTCATCGAGGACCTCCTCGCACTCGCCCGGCAGGGACAGACCATCGGCGACCCCGAACCGGTCGACCTGGACCGCATCGTCGACGAGGCCTGGGCGACCGCCGGTCCCGCCGGCGTCGCGTTCGACCAGGAGTCGGTCGGACCCGTCGACGGCGACGCCGGGCGCCTGCGGGAACTGTTCGAGAACTGCTTCCGGAACGTCGACGAACACGCACCGGACGCGACGACGGTCCGCGTCGGACCCCTCGACGACCGGGCCGGCGTGTTCGTCGCCGACGACGGCCCCGGGATTCCGCCGACCCGACGCGACGCCGTGTTCGACACCGGTCACACGACCGCCAAGGACGGCACCGGGTTCGGTCTCGCCATCGTCGAGGAGATCGCGGAGGCCCACGGCTGGGCGGTGCGGATCGAGGACGGTATCGACGGCGGGACGAAACTCGTCTTCGAGACGGGGACCCCACTGGAGTGATACTGTCGGACGTACTCACTTGCAGGAATTCGACGGTCCGTACCGTCGAATTGCTTCACGACGGTACCTCCGACAGTACGAGCCCCGCGCCCGCGGGCACTGTCTATTTTACCCGGGAGAACGAACGGAGATGCGATGCGGCTCCGAACGAAGCTCGCAGTCGTGCTCGTCGTCGTCGCCGTGCTGTTGTCGGCGGGTGTGTACGCGGCGACGGCCTGGGTCGAGCAACAGCGGGTCCAGGCAACCCAGGAGAGCACGGACAGCGGAGCCAGGCAGGTCGCCGAGCAGTTGGACGGGACGATGGTTCGCCACCAGGACACCGTCCGGTACTACGCCGGTCGATTCGTCGCGGCCGACGGGTCGACGAACACCGGGCTGTTACGGACGGTCGTCCAGGGGAATCGATTCATCCGTGGCGGAACCCTCGTCTACCCGAACGGTACCGTCGTCGCCCACGAGGGGAACCTGCCGGGAACCGGCCCGTTTCGGACCGTCGGCGACAACGTCAGCCACCGGCCGGAAGTCGACCGGATCGTCGACAATCCGAACAAGGACGTGTACGTCGGAACCCCACGACGGATCAACAGGACGGCCCTCGACAACCCGAACGCCGGGCAGTTCAGCGGCGAGTACTACGTGACGATCGCTGCAGTCGGCCTCGACCGGAATTTCCAGCCCAGCGTCGTGTTCGTCGCCCACGTCCCGATCGGCAGCAAGACCGGCTTCGCGTCGATCCAGGCCCTGAACACCAGTTCCCAGTCCGCCAGCCTGATCGTCGGCGACGAGACGGTGTACGAGAGCGGTGGCAGTTTCGAGCGCAACGTCACCGGACGGGCGACCATGGACGAGACCGGCTGGGTCGTCGAGGTGACCCGCGACCGGACGGGAATCCGGGAGATCCGCCAGCAACTGGCGTTCGTCCAGGTGATCGGCGTCCTGGGCGTGCTCGGCATCGTCGGCGGCTTCGGCTTCTGGGAGTACCGGACGAACCTCCAGCAGACGCGCCACCTGCTGTCGGCGTTCGACCACGCGAAGCAGGGCGACTACGACTACGAGATCGAACTCGGCAGCGGCGACGAGTGGGAGCGGATCGGCGAGGGGTACAACGACCTGACGGAGGGGCTGGCCGACCGCGAGCAGGCGCTACGGGAGCGCGAACAGCGGCTGAACGTCCTCAACCGCGTGCTCCGGCACAACCTCCGCAACGAGATGACCGTCGTCGTCGGCCACGCCGAGTTCATCGCCGACGAGGGCGACGACCTCTTGGAGCGCTCGGCCGAGGCGATTCTCTCGTCGAGCGAGGACCTCACCAGCCTCAGCGAGCGCGCCCGGGAGATTCAGGAGGTGCGGTCGACCGCCGACGAACTCACCGAGGCCGACGCCGCGGACCTGGCCCGCGAGGCCGTCGCGACCGCACGCGAGCGGTTCCCCGACGTGTCGATCGAGCTCGACGCCGAACCCGCGACGCTGTACTCGGTGCCGACCGTCGCGACGGCCGTCGAACAGGTCGTCGACAACGCCTGTCGCCACAACGAGGGCGAGACCCGCCGGGTCCGCGTGTCGACGGGCCTCGGGACCCGCGACGGCGACGCAATCGCCTGGATTTCGGTCCAGGACGACGGGCCCGGGATTCCGAAACAGGAACAGAACGTCCTCCGCGAGGGTCGCGAGACGGCTCTGGAACACGGCAGCGGTCTCGGCCTGTGGCTCGTCTACTGGGTCGTCAAGGAGTCCGGCGGCACCCTCGGTTTCGACGTCCGCGAGGGAGAGGGGACGAGAGTGACTATGGAGTTCCCCACCGCCGAAGTCGCGGTCGAGTCAGCCAGAGCGGACGACGCCGGGGACCCGGGAGCGGCGTCCCGGAGCCCCAGGGAGATGTCCGGCGACGCCGCCGATGGAACTGGAGACGACGACGCGGGCGAGCCGCCGACCGACCGGGGCACGTCGGACGCCGGCGACCCGGCAGAGGCCGACACCGGCATCTGAGCGGCCGGAACGGACTGCCGACGGAGACGCCCCGTGACCCCGGTCAGGCGTCGTCGTCCGCCGGGTCGTCCCCGGCTCCGTCTGCCGGCTCGTCCGTTCCGCCCTCCGGATCGCCGCCGTTCGCGACTGCGTCGTCGTCGGCGTCCGTCGCCGCGTCGCCCTCGTCAGTGGTGCCGTCGGCCTCTCCCGGCTCGTCGTCTGCTGACGTCTCGTCCGGCGACCCGCCCTCCGGCGACTCGCCGTCCGTCGCTTCCTCCGCCGGGCCGCCGGCGTCCCCGTCGTCGTCCTCGTCCCACTCCTCCCACCTGTCCCACTCGTCCTGGTCGGCCTCGTCGTTCGACACCTCGACGGCGCCGCCCGATCCGGCCCCGACGTCGGGGACCGACTCCTCGTCGTCCGGCGGCTCCGGCTCGTCGCCGCCGCCCGAGACCTGGCGGTAGACGACACCCGCGCCGGCGGTCACCAGGAGTCCGGCGGCGAGGAGCGGTACCAGCGGGAACCCGCCGCCGCCGCCACTGTCTTCCGGCCCCGTCGCTCCGGCCGCTTGCCGTCCGCTGGTCGTCTCGCGCTCCGTGTCGTCGGTCGGCGTGTCGTCGTCGGTCGGCGTGTCGTCGTCGGTCGGCGTGTCCTCGGTGTCGTTCGCCTCGACGTCGACGGTGTCGACGGAGCGGTTGTTCACGCCGATCCGGTACTGGCCCGCCTCCTCGTAGGAGCGCAGGAACACGATTCGGACGGTGCTATTGGGCGGCACCGTCGGCTGTTCCCGGTCGACCAGTTCCTGGTTCTCGAACAGTTTGACGTCGAAGATGCCGTCCGCGCTGCCGGTGTTGGTGATCAACACCCGGATCGCGACGCTGTCGCCGGTCGTCACCGACGAGACGTTGATCTCGGCCCGACTGATCTCGAACTGCGGCTCCTGGCGACCGATGGCGAACTCGGAGAGCCCCGGCGAGAAGCCACGGTACCGCCAGGCACCGTCGAGTTCCTCGACCGGTTCGGTCCGCAGTTCCACCCACTCACCGTCGACGTACCGGTACAGCGACATCTCCTCGGGTTCGAGTTCGCCCGTGCTCTCGTTGACCGGAATCTCCGACTTGGGCACCGTGAACGTGAACGACACCGAGGAGATGTTCTCGTCGGGGACGGAGTGGTTCACGCGGAGGTAGCCGACGTCGTCGGTGCCGTCCGAGAGGTTGAACTCGGGCGTCGTGTCGAGTTCGTCGTCGCTCGACGTGATGTTGAGGGAGAACTCGTCCTCGTTCTCGACGGCGATGGAGACGCCCTCGACGCTGACGTTCTCGCTCTCGTTGGCCCCCGTCGACGTGTCGATGCCGACGGTGCTGCCCGCCTCGATGTCCGTGACCGTCGCGTTGATCTGCCGGTCCCTGTCGGTGACCTGGCCGTCGAGCGCGACCGTGGCGTTTGGCGACTCGGGGACCCCACGCAACACCTGTCTGACGACTGGTTCGTCGGCGTCGTTGCTCTCGATGCGGACGCCGGCGGTCACGTTGGTGTCGACGCTCGCGTCGAACCGCACGTCGAACGTCCGTTCCTCGCCGGCCGGGATCCGCAGCGGTTCGTCGACGTCCGCCGAGAACGGCCCGGGGAAGGTGAGTTCGTCAACGATCAGCGGGCCCTCGCCGCGGTTCGCGATGGTCATCGTCGTCTCCGGATCGTCGGCCGTGAGACGGTCCTCGGCCACGGTGACCTCGATGTCCGGGTCCGCCCCGGTCCCTGACAGCGCGACGGTCCGCTCGGTCTCTTCGGCCTCGCCGTCGATCAGCAGCGTCAGTGATTCGGAGACGGTTCCCGCCCGGTCCGGCGCGAACTGGACCGTCACGTCGCGGGACTCGCCCGGTTCGAGCGGTGCCCTGTCCCCGCGGACGACCTCGAACGGGCCGGACGTGTCGGCGACGCCGACGGCGACCGTCCCGTTGCCGTCGTTGGTCACCGTCAGCGTGCGTTCGACCGTCTCTCCGACCGTGACGACGCCGAACGCCAGTTCCTCGTCGGACAGCGACACGTCGATTTCGGGCGGCGTGCCGGTCCCGTCGACCCCGACGGTTCGTTCGACGACCGTCCCGTTGGCGTCCGCCCGGACGCGCAGCGAGTCCGTCGCTTCGCCGACCTCTCCCGGAGCGAACGCGAGAGTGAACGCCGCCGACTCGCCGGGCGCGACCGTCACCGGATCGGCGTCGAGGACGGCGAACGGCTCCGACGCGCCGCCCACGGAGAGTTCGACCGTCTCGTCGCCGTCGTTGGTCACCGTCAGCGTCCGCCGTGCCTCCTGGCCGACCGTGACGTTCCCGAACGACACGTTCGCCGACGACAGCGACAGGTCGAGGTCCGGACCGTCGCCGGTGGCTTCGCCGACCAGTCGAACGGTTCGTTCGACGACCCCGGCCTGGTTCCCGGCGATCACTGTCAGCGTTCCGCTCTTCTGGCCTCCGCTGCCGGGACTGAACGCGACGACCACGTCCCTGGTCTCGCCGGGGGCGACCTCGACCGGCTCTCTGTCGAGCACCTCGAACCCGTCGGAGGCGTCGCCCGCGCCGACCCGGACCGTGGTGCTGCCGTCGTTGGTCACCGTCACGGTCCGTCTGGCGGTCTCGCCGACGGGCACTTCCCCGAAGTCGAGGGAGTCCGCCGACAGCGATATCCGGGGCGGGTCGGCGTCGTCGAGGTCACCGATCTGTCCGGTGAGCGCGATGGTGACCGTCTCCTCGGTGTCGGTCCGGTCGACGACGAGTTCGTCGGTCACCGGTTGCTCGCTCGTCGGATCGTACTGCGTGATGACCGCGTGAACCTCACCCGGTTCCAGTGAGACGGTCCCGCCACCCAGCACGACGCGGAACGGCCCGGACGAGAGGTCGCCGACCGAGAGTTCGATCGTCTCCGAGGCGTTGTTCCTGACGAACACCGGGGCCAGGACGGACTGATCGACCGACGGACTCAGGACCGTCTGGTTCCGCGTGACGAACGCGATCGACCGCCCGGGGTCGATCGGCGGCGCTCCCTCCCCCGAGACCGATACGCTCAGCGGGTCGTCGAGTGCCGGACCGTCGATGGTCACCTCCCCGACCGTCCGCTCCTGCGCGCCGGGCACGAACACGATGGGAACGAGTTGCGTGCTGTTGGCGTCGATCCGGAATCGCGACCGTTCGAGGTAGATCGAGCCCGGGCCGTCGGTCGTCGCGGACAGCGTGAGGTCCACCGGTTCGGACTTCTCGTTCCGTATCAGGACCACGTTGGCGCCGATCCGGTCGACCGGGACCAGCGGGAAGTCGAGGGTCTCCGTCGACACCGTCACGTTCCCTCCGGTCGACCCGCCGTCGCCGTCGACGCCCTCGCCGGAGAGGTCGACGTACTGCGTCTCCAGGTCGTCGGACTCCGGTTCGAGTTCGATCCGGGCAGCCGCGGTGCCGACTTCGTCCGGCGTGAACGCGACCGTGATGTCGTGTTCGCCGCCGTCCGGAATCGTGAACGTCCCCCCGCCGTCGACGATCCGGAACAGGTCCGTATCCGTCCCGACCAGCGACGCCGTCGCCGTGACCTCGCGGCCGTCGATGCCGGGAATCGTCACCGTCTTCGTGACCGTCTCGCCGACGGGCACCTCGTTGAACGACAGGGACTTCGCCGCGTCGCCGCCGGTGTCGTCGGACTCCTCGACGACCTCGCCGCTGATCGGGAGTTCGATCGGTCCCTTCTCCTCCTCGATGACCAGCGTGGCGTTTCTGACGCCGAGTTCGTCGGCGCTGAACCCGATGGTCATCTGCCGGTCGTCGCCGGGGTCCAGCGAGAACGACCCGCCGCCGCTCTCGATGCTGAACGCGGCGGCGTCGGTCCCCGTGATGTAGACGTCGGAGACGGCCCAGGAGCGGTCGTTCGGACCGATGGTTAGCGTCGTGTCGGTGTCCCCGCCGGGTTCTATCTCGCCGACGAACAGGATGTCGCTTCCGTCGACGTCGGTACCGCTTGCGGCGTCAGTGGCTGCCGTCCCACCCTCGGCACCCACGGCAGCGACGGGCGCGAGCGCGGACACTACCGTAAGCAGTGCGATTACCGCGGTCAGTCGTGGTCTCGTTGCGAGTCGAATCATTGTCCCACCGTCGTGAGTGACCGGTCACGGAGGCTCCGTGAGCGTTCGTTACATCACAATGCTATCAACACCTCCATAAGCGCACGGGCTAGGTACAGAGGGATCACCGATAGCGCGAGAATCCCGGCGACGAGGTGCGGGCGGGCGGGGAGAGTGCAAAGTTTTAGCGAGTACACTTATCAGCGTTCGCGTCGATTCCCGACAGGATGCGCGAGGAGTCGTCAGCAGACCCCGGCGGCCGGGCCGACCTCGAGCCGTTCGACGCGTTGCCGGAGCCAGCCGTCGCGTACGAGTCCGTCGACGGCGTGCCGTCGGTACGCGCGACCAACGACGCCTTCGACCGAACGTTCGGGGCGTCGGCGACGCCGGGCGACCCGGTGGCGGAGTTGCCCGGCGGCGACGCCGTCGACGAGGTCCGAGAGGGGCCCGCGACCGTCGACGGCCCGGACGGGCGGACGTTCGACGTGCGACACACCGAGGGCGACGACGGCATCCTCCTGTACGTCGACGTCACCGACCAGCGGGACGAACTGGACCGGGTCCGTGCCCAGCGGGACCGTCTGGACGAGTTCGCCAGCGTCCTCGCCCACGACCTGCGCAACCCGCTCGAAGTCGCGAGCGCACGGACGGAACTCGCCCGGGAACTCGGCGGCGACGAACACCTGGAGAAAGTCGAGGAGGCACTCGCCCGCATGGAGGAGGTGCTGGCCCGACTCCTCGACCTCGCCCGCGAGGGGGCAGTCGTCGGCGACACGGAACCCGTCTCGCTGTCCGAGTGTGCCCGCGCGGCCTGGGAGACGGTCCCGACGGGCGACGCGAGGCTGTCCGTCGTCGACGACCTCACGGTGGCCGCGGACCGAGCCCGCCTCCGGGAACTGTTCGAGAACCTGTTCCACAACGCCGTCACGCACGGTGGCGCGGACGTCGCCGTCCGGGTCGGCGCCGTCGTCGAGGACGACGGTCCGGTCGGGTTCTACGTGGCCGACGACGGGCCAGGGATTCCCGAGGGAGAACGCGCGGACGTGTTCAAACCCGGATTCACGACGGCCGAGGACGGCACCGGCTTCGGACTGACGGTCGTCGACCGGGTTGCCGCCGGCCACGGCTGGGAGGTGACCGTCGCCGAGAGTGCCGACGGTGGCGCCCGCTTCGACGTGGTCGATCCGGCCGGTGACGCCGTCAGCTCCGACTGAGCCCGCGGAAGGCCTGGTCGATGTCGTCGAAGTCGCTCACTGCGTCGTCCAGGTGTGACTTCAGTTCCGCTTCCCGGTCGAGCAGCGCCTGGTACTCCTCGCTGTCGTCGAGTTCCGCCTCCGTCTTCTCGCTCTCGAGGACGCCGATCTTCGCCGCGACGGACATGTACTCGGTCAGGCGCTCGTCGTAGGTCACCGACTGGAGTTGCTGTTCGATCGCCGACAGCATCGTCTCCTTGTCGATGGGTTTGCAGAGGTAGTCGTCGAACGGCATCTCGACGATGTCGAGGTCCGGATCGACTGCCGTGACCATGATCACGCGACAGTCGAGGCCCTCCGCCCTGATGTTGTCGAGGACGCCGTCGCCGGACACCTTGGGCATGCGTCGGTCCAGTAACACGACGTCGACGTCCTCGTCGACGATGTCGAGTGCCTCCTGTCCCCCGTAGGCGACCCTGGTCTCGTAGTCGTCCCGGAGCCGGAGTGCGTACACGTCGGCGACCTCTTCCTCGTCGTCGACGACGAGAACCGTCGGTCGGTCGGCTTCGTCTCCCATTGGTCTGGATGCAGTGTACCACCGTCCGCGTCATATAGTTTTTCGCACGGTCCCGACGGCGGAACGGGGTCGCGCCGACGCCGCAAGAATTGCCCCCCCGCGAAAGCCTCTTTACCCTCAGCCTCGTTCCGGGAGATACGATGCCACGGCACACGACGACACCGGCGATACCTCGCCGTCGAGAGCACGCCGTGGACAGGTCGCCGTTCGTAGGGGCGTCCTAGCCCCTCACCGCCATTCTCACGGCCCGTGTCGCCCGCCCGCTGCGGCCGGGCGACGGTACCGAGAATCGACCACGACAACGCCACCTGGCGCTGCATCGCATCCGAACCGACGCACACCACACCACCGACAACGAACCAACCGGAGACACCACCGATGACGAACACGAAAAAGAACCGAATGCGAGACGTCGATCACACACACCCACACGGCGGGGACGCCACGCGCCGACTGTACGAACGCGGCAACGAGGGCACGCCAGCGACCGACGAGGCGGAGGAAGAGGAAGAGGAAGAGGAGGAGTAAGGGACCCCACGAAGGACTGGATCGCTCGCCGATCACACCGTACCGCCCGCCAACCACGCCGCAGTTCCTCGCGACCGGAGACCAGTCCCCAGCCCGGCGGCCGTCAGTCCTCACCCAGTCGCTCGGCCACCTCGTCGAACAGGGCGGCGACTCGCTCCCGGACCGTCTCGCGGATCTCGCGGACACGCTCGGGGTCCGCACCGTCGGGGTCCGGTAGCGCCCAGTCCCTGACGTCGACGGCGGCGGGGAGTTCGAGCGTCGAACAGCCCATCGTCGCGACGAACTCGCAGTCCGCGAGCGTCGCCTCGTCGACGGCCCGTGGCTCCCGGTCGGCGACGTCGAGTCCGACCTCGGCCATCGTCTCGACGACTTCGGGGTGGACCGCGTCCGCCGGGTCCGTCCCCCCAGTGAGAACCTCGACCCGGCCGTCCAGTCCGCGCTCGCGGACCTCGCGCTCCGCGAAGGCCGTCGCCATCTGGGAGCGCCCGGCGTTTTGCACGCAGACGAACGCGACGCGGACGGCGTCGCTCATGGCGCCCCTCGCGTGTCGGCGACAACGTCGGACCGTCGCGTCTCCCGCTCCAGTGCCTCCAGTTCCCGCAGGTAGTCCGCCACGTCGGCCTCGCAGCACTCCCCGAGTTCCGACCGCGGGAGTCGCCGGAGTCCGTCTGTCGTCTCGCTCACGCCCGAACGGTTGAACAGCTGTTCGTATGAGTGTTGCCGTCGGGCGCGCGTCGGAGATGGCAACCCTCAAGCGCTCGCCACGACTGGCTCCGTCCATGCAACCGATCGAGGAGGCCCGGCGGCTGCTCGGAACCGGTCCGGTGTGTGACACCTGCCTGGGCCGGCCCTTCGCCGCGCGCAGTTTCGGCCTCACGAACGCCGAACGAGGCCGGGCGTTGCGCACGGCGGTCGCGGTGGCCGACGACGAACCGTACGAGCCGCCCGAGCCCGCTGACTGCTGGGTCTGCGAGGGGCTGTGTGACCGCGTCGAGACGTGGGCCGACCGCGTCGTGGAGACGGCCGATGGCGTCGACTTCGACACCTACCAGGTCGGGACCCGGGTGCCGCCGCTGATCGAGGAGAACGGCCGCCTCCTGCGGATCGACGCCCGCCTCGACGAGGAGCGCGGCGAGACGTTCAAGAGCGACTTCAACCGCGAGGTCGGCAAGCGTGTCGGCGCCGAGACCGGGGCCGAGGTGGACTTCGAGCGTCCGGACGTCCTGGCACTGCTCAACCTCGAACGGGGCGACGTCGACCTCCAGATCAACCCCGCGTTCGTGTACGGCCGCTACCGGAAGCTCGAACGCGACGTGCCCCAGACCGAGTGGCCCTGCCGGGAGTGTGGCGGCTCCGGGAAACGACTCGGCGACGACGGCGAGGTCGACTGCGACCACTGCGGTGGCTCCGGCTACCTCTACGCCACGAGCGTCGAGGAGGAGGTCGCACCGCACGTCCGCGAGGCCATGGACGGCGACGAGGCGGTGTTCCACGGCGCCGGCCGCGAGGACGTCGACGCACTAATGCTCGGGACCGGCCGCCCGTTCGTCGTCGAGGTGAAGTGGCCCCACGAGCGCTCGCCGGACGTCGAGGCCCTCGAACGACGAATCGACGACGCGAGCGACCGCGTCGAGGTCGACGACCTCCACCTCGCGACCCACGAGATGGTCGAACGGGTGAAGGAACTCGACGCCAGCAAGACCTACCGCGCGACGGTGGCGTTCGACGCCCCCGTCGACGCCGACGCCCTCGCCGACGCCCTCGCCGAACTCCGGGGGACGACCGTCGAGCAGTACACCCCCCAGCGCGTCGACCACCGCCGGGCGAGCACGACCCGGACCCGCACGGTGTACGAGATCGACGGCGACCTCGACGGTCCCGAGGGGGCGACCGTCGAGATTCACGGCGAGGGCGGCCTCTACGTGAAGGAACTGATCAGCGGCGACGAGGGCCGCACCGAACCGTCGCTGGCCGGCTTGCTCGGCGTCGGCGCCGAGGTGACCGCCCTGGACGTCGTCCGCGTCGAGGGCGAAGAGGAGGACTTCGCCGACCCCGAGTACCTGCGGTAACCACCGCCGGTAGCGTCATCGGCTAGCCGCCGACTGGCTACGGTGGCCTGCACGAACGACCCGGGTGGGACTGGGAGGGGCCGTCATCGGGCGCGCAGCGCCCGATCGCTCGGGAGACCTGGTCTCCCGGCGAGTCCGAGGGGGCTTCCGGAGCAGTGGTCGAGTACCACCGAACCCCGGCTCGAACCGTCGTTAGTTCACCGGGAACCGCAACAAGGCGCCGACGCCGTCGAACGCCCGGGCGAACCGCTCGCCGCGGTCGGTATCGGTCGAGACGACGCAGACCTCGCCGCCCTGAGCCTCGACGGCCGTCTCGATGCGGTCGCGCTCCTCCGCGTCGACCGACGAAGCGACCAGCGCCACGTCGACGGCGCCGTACTTCACCGCGCGGTCGACGGCGTCGCGGCCGTAGGTCACGCGGTCGTCCTCGCGCAGGCGCCCGAAGAACTCGTCCAGGCGCTCTCTGGCCGCCCGGCGCTCGGCGTCGAGCAGTTCGTCGCTCGCGGCCTCGACGAGGGCGTGCAGGCCCCCCTCCGTGGCGTACTCGACACCGTAGGTCCCCAGCAGGCGCTCCGCCAGCCGGTGGTCCAGGTAGCCGTCGTCGACGAACCGCTGGGCGGTCGACAGCGTGCCGCCGACGACCAGGCCCTCGACCGGGTCTGGCTCCAGGAAGGCCTCCCGGGCGACCGCACCCACCTCCTCGTAGAACTCGTGGGCCTGGCGCTCGCGTTCGCGGGCGAACCGCTTTGCGGACTGACCGCCGGCCCGCGAGGACTGCATCACCCGGCTCTCGAAGGTCCGGAGCGGCACCACGCGGTCGCCGACCAGGCGGCCGACCGCGGCGCCGCCGCGTTCGACGACGAGGAGGCCGAACGTCTCGCCGGGGTCGACCGCCGCCCGGACCGGGCCGGGGTCGAAGCCGTCGTCACAGCGGTACGTCGACTCGGTGATCGGTCGCGGCAGGTCGTCGAACGCGTGGCTGACCAGGTCGCCGTCGACGACGCCGGCGAACACGGCCAGCCCGGACTCCGGGGTCTCCTCGTACCGCCGGAGGACGCGCTCCACGCGGTCGAGTGCGCGCTGGACCCGATCCCTGGTCCGGTCCGACTTGATCCCCTCGGCACTCGCGCGTTCGTCGACGATTCGCTCGCGGACCGCGCGAATCGACGCGTCCGGCGGGACGGTCAGCGTGACGAGTTCGGTGCCCTCGCCGTCGAGGGAGTCGATACGGTCGAGTCTGTCGCGGATGGCGTGAACGTCGGACATCTGATGCTGGTGGCTGGTGGGTGTCGTAGTCGTCGACCCTCGACGTGCACCCTCCTCGGACGAGGAGTGTGCGAGTAGTTTCGACGACTACCGCAGTTGGCAGGCGAGACGCGCGGGCCGTCCCCGGCCCAGCCACCGGCTACGAGAGGAGGAGAGTACCGTCGCTGGTCGACCGCTGGACGACGTCGACGGCGCGGAGTGCGCGTCGCATGGCCGGTCGTAGCGGACGCCGCGGCAAAACGGTTTCGCCGCCGCGTGAGGCGTTCACACGGGCGTTCGCGGCGGAACACGGGCGAGACGGAGGCGAGTACCGGGCGAGACGAGGCGCTACTGATAGCGCCCGCGGCCCTCGACCTCGTGGAACTGGTCGACGACTCGGTCGGGGCCGCACTCGACGTAGGCGTCGAGCAGTTCGCCGCGCAGTCGTTCGGCGTCGTCGGCGGTCCCGTCGAGACTGCCGGCGAACACGTGGAGGTCCATCGCGTGGTCCTCGACGTGCCCGGAGTGATAGCCCAGGCCGAAGTCGATGAGGTAGGTCCGGGCCAGGCGGCCGTCGGCAGTGGCGACCCGGACGTTGCGCGTCGTCGGGTCCCCGTGGACGAGGCCCGCGTCGTGCAGCGTCGCGAGGTGCCGACCGACGGTCCGGACGGCGTCCGTGGGGCCGTCCTCTGGAACGGCCGAGCGGTCCTCGCCGAGCCAGTCCCGGAGGTCCGCCTCGCCGACGCCCTCGAACACGAGCGTCGTCTCGGCGAGGTCGACGTCCCGGACCAGCGGCGTCGGGACACCGTGTCGGCGCGCCTCGCTGGTCAGGCGGGCCTCCATCGTCGTCCGCTCGCGGCGCAGACGCTCGTCCAGCGACGGGTGCCGGTACTCCCGGCGGCGGCGCCGTTTGGTGACGGTCTCGGGCGGGTCGCCCTCGATCTCGACGACCGCCTCGGCCCCCCGGAGGGCGGCCGCGTCGCGCCGTCGGACCACGCTCTCCCCGTCGCGCCAGGTGACCGGCACCTCGTCGGGGCGGAAGTCCGGGTCGACGCGTGACTCCGGGATCGGCAGCGTGTCGCCGGCCGCGTACATCTTCGCCCCCAGCACTGCGATCATGCCGGCGTTGTCCCGGAGGAATCGGGGGTCGGGCGCGAAGAAGTCGGCACCACGCTCCCGGCACATCGTCGCGAGCATCTCCGTGAGGCGCTCGTTCTGGCCGACCCCACCGCCGAGGACGAGTTCGTCGCTGCCGGTCAGCGACAGGGCGCGCTCCGAGACCTCCGTCAGCATCGCGAAGATCGTCTCCTCCAGGCCCCGGCAGACGTCGTCGACCGGCACGCCACCGTCGGACGGCCCGTCCGACGAGGTTCCGCTCGCGTCGCTCGCGGAACCGCCGTCGACCGCCGCCTTGGCCGCGCTCATGATGCCCGAAAAGGAGAAGTCCATCCCGGTGACGACGTACGGCAGTTCGTGGTACGCCCCCTCGCGGGCCCGGCGTTCGACTTTCGGCCCGCCGGGGTGGGACCACCCCAGGTGGCGCGTGAACTTGTCGAGGGCGTTGCCGACGCCGGTGTCCGTGGTCTCGCCCAGCACCCGGTAGCGACCGTTTCGGTAGCCCAGGACGTGGGCGTTGGCGCCGCTGGCGTTCAGACACACCGGCGAGTCGAAGCCGGACCGCTCGCGACCGATCTCCAGGTGGGCGACCATGTGGTTGACGCCCACCAGCGGGACGTCGAGGCGTCCGGCCAGGGCCCGCGCCGCGGTGCCGACGATGCGGAGACACGGCCCCAGTCCGGGGCCACGCGAGAACGCCACGCAGTCGACCGGCGGGTCGTCGGCACTGCCGGCGTCGGCAGCGAGGTCCCGGGCGTGTGACAGCGCCCGCTCGACGACGCGTGGAATCGCCTCGCGCATGTGCTCGGCGGCCTCTCGCGGGTGAATGCCGCCGCTGTCGGGCTGGTACGCGTCCGTCTCGATCGTGACCTCGTCGGTCGCGGTCTCGTACACGGCGGCACTCGCCGCCCAGGCGGTTCCCTCGATGCCGAGAACGCGCATCTACGGCCGTCTACTTCCACTCGGTGTAGCCACAGCCGCCGCAGTGGAACCGGTCGTCGTGTTCCGCGAGGAAGGCGTCGCCACAACGGTCACACTGTCGACGCTCGGTGGTCCCGTCGTCGTCGTACAGTTCGTGACGGGGCATCTACGCTTCCTCCGTCTCTGCGTCACCCTCGTCGGCCGCGATCTTGTTGCGTTCGAGCATGTGTTCCTGTTCGACCTCGCCGGCGTGGTCCGCGCTCTCGTACACTTTGGCGTGGCCGACGGTCTTGCGCATCCCGAACTTCGTGTCGAGTTTCCGGACGACGACCTCGTCGGACTCCTTGTTCAGTTTCGCCGCGAGGCTGTCACGGACCGACAGACGGGACGGCGTCGCCTCGTCGTGTTTGACCTCGAACTTCACGTCCGTGCGGTGCAACATCGGGTTCTCGTCTTCGGAGATGATATCGACGTCCATGGTTCTTCAGTTACCACTCACTTCCGCCCGAACGTTCTAAAAGGGTTTCGAAGTTGTGGATCGGCCCCCGTTGAACTGCCACGCGGACCGCCGAAACACCCCACTGGAACGACACGGAGGCCGATGGCTTTATTTTGGCGTGGCGCGGGTTTCGTTCGTATGATCGGCCTCTTGCGGCAGGTGGTGCCAAAATTCATCCGCCGGCGGTACGCGCTGAAGTTCGGCATCGCACTGCTGATCCTGGCGGTCGCGGTGGGGGCGCTCGGACTGACAGCCACCGCGGCGATCGAAGACGAGGTGCGGACGAACGTCAACAGCAACCTCGAGGACGTCGCGGGACAGCAGGCGGCGACCGTCGAATCGTGGAACGATCAGAACAAGGAAGTGACGAACCTCACGGCGAGAAACGAGATCATCAAGCGGGGTGAGCGCGACGAGGTGAAGGGCCTGTTCACGACACGAGTGGCGAACCTCGGCGGGGGCGCCCAGGCGATGTATCTGGTCGACGCCAGCACGAACGAGGTGCTCGTGAGTTCGGTCGGGACCGACGACCCCAACCAGTCCCGGCCCGTCAGCGAGTACGACGAGATCAGCTGGGTCGAGAACCAGGTCGAGGGCGAGCGTTCGTTCGTCACCTCCCAGCCGTACCAGAGCGGTGATCAGCGACTGATCGGCTACGCCGCGAGGGCCGACCGCTTGCAGGGGGACGTCATCAACGGCTACGTCGTCTACGTCGTCTCCGTCGACGCCTTCGAGAACAACCAGCTCGCCGCGGGGACGACGACCGAGGGCGCCAACGCGATGGTGGTGTACAACTCGACGCAGATCATCATGAACACCGGACAGGCCGGTGCGATGGCCGAGTACCCCCACGCCGACGCGTTCGAACACGATATCGGGGAGGAGGGTGGCGATCACTCCGACGTCGCCACGGTCGACCAGCCCGACGGTGCGCTCAGGGAATCCCTGGTCGCGCAGGAGGGTGACTTCGCCGACGCGAGCTACGTCGCCGTCCGGGCTCCGGTCGACAACGCGAACAACTGGGTCCTGTACCTCCACATTCCCCAGTCGCAGGCCTACGGGTTCGTGACGGACGTCTCTCGGGCCGGCCTCCTGGCGACCATCGCGGGGGTCCTCCTGATCGGCGTCGTCGGCGCGGTCCTGGGTCGCAACACCGCGACGGCGATCGACCGTCTGACGACCAAGACCGAGCAGATGGAGGAGGGCAACCTGAACGTCGACTTCGAGACGGCACGGATCGACAACATCGGTCGTCTGTACGACGGGTTCGGGCAGATGCGTGACGCACTCCAGGAACGGATCCAGGAGGCCCGGGACGCTCGCGAGCAAGCCGAGATGGCCCGGGAGGAAGCAGAGCGCATGACCGAACACCTGGAGACGAAGGCCGACCAGTACCGGGACTCGATGCAACTGGCCGCCGACGGCGACCTGACCCAGCGGCTCGATCCGGAAAGCGAGAGTCCAGCGATGACGGACATCGCCCAGGAGTTCAACGAGATGCTCGGCGAGATCGAGCGCACGATGGAGCAACTCAAGAACTTCGCGAACGAGGTGGCGACCTCAAGCGAGGAGGTGACCGCCTCCAGCGAGGAGGTCCGGTCGGCCTCCGAACAGGTGACCGAGTCGATCCAGGAGATCTCCGACGGGGCCGAACGCCAGAACGACAGCCTCCAGTCGGTGTCCCAGGAAATGGACAGTCTGTCGACGACGACAGAACAGATCGCCGCCTCGTCGAACGAGGTCGCCGACCTCGCAGAGCGGACCGCAGAGACCGGTCGGACCGGGCAGGAACGGGCCCAGGAGGCGATCCAGAACATGCAGGAGCTCGACGAGCAGAGCCAGGTCGTCACCGAGCAGATGAACCAGCTGGCCGACGAGGTCGACCAGATCGACGAGCTGATCGACTTCATCTCCGAGATCGCAGAGCAGACGAACATGCTCGCGCTGAACGCCAACATCGAGGCCTCCCGGTCCTCGTCGGGCTCCGGTGAAGGGTTCGCCGTCGTCGCACAGGAGGTCAAGGAACTGGCAGAGGAGACCAAGGACGCCGCCGGTAACATCGAGGAGCGCCTGGAACTGATCCAGGAACAGACCGGCGAGACCGTCAGCGGCGTCGAGCAGGCGAACGCACAGATCTCGGACGCGACCGACGCCGTCGAGGGCGCCGTCGACGCCCTGGAGGAGATCGCCGGCTACGCCCAGGAGACCAACACGGGCGTCCAGGAGATCTCCGCGGCGACCGAACAGCAGGCCGCCTCCACCCAGGAGGTCGTCGCGATGGTCGACGAGGCGACGACCATCTCCGAGGAGACGACCGCGGAGTCCGAGAACGTCGCCGCCGCAGCGGAGGAGCAGACGACCGCACTCACCGAGGTGTCACAGAGCGCCTCCGAACTGGCACAGCAGGCGTCCCAGCTGTCCGAAGCGCTCGACCGGTTCGACACCGACGCCGACGCGGGGAGCTTCGACCTCGGCGCCGACCAGGCGGAGATGTTCGATGAGGAGTCCGAACCCGCACCCGGGGAGAGCGCGGGCGAGGCCCTCGACGAGTTGACCGGCGAGGGTGAGTTCGACGATAGCGCCGAGGCAGACCTCGGAGCGCCCGGCGACGCGGCGTCCGATCCGCTGGGCGACGACGCCGGAACGGCGGCCGACGACGAGTGGGCCCCGAGCGACGAACCGGCCGATCTGGACGAGCAGAGCGACGCGGCAGCGGACCCGGCCGACGAACGCGGCGCTGCCGGGGACGAGGAGACGCCCGCGGCCGCCGGCGCCGACGACGAACCCGCAGCGCCGGAACCGGAGCCGACCGACGCCGACACCGACGTCGGCGAGGACTTCGACCTCGGCGGCGAACCCGAGGACGACCTCGGACTGGACGACGACCTGGAGGGCGAGGACCTGTCGCTGGACGACGACGAGGACGAACTCTCGCTGGACGACGACGAGGACGACGAGCAGGAGATGTTCACGTTCGACGACGACGAGTGACGACGGCGTAGCGCCGACGCCGACGTCGTTTTCTCCGTGCGATCAATCCAGGAGGTTCCACAGCCGGTCGTGGTCGCCGTCCATCCGCGAGAGGAGGTCCCGGACGCGAGCCCTGGTTTCGGGGCCGGCCTGGACCGCGACCATACCCTCGCCGGGCTGGCCGTACACGACGGTCGCCCCCGCGGGCGCGAGGACGACCGCCGGCAGCGTCGCCAGGTCCTCCTCGCCGTCGACGTGCAGGGTCCGTCCGTCCGCGGCCGCGACCCCGTCCCGGAGCGCCGTCAGGAGGTCTGCAGTGAGGGTTCCCGCCGGGTTGTCGACCGGGACGGCGTCGTCGACGACGACCGACTCGCGGACGACGTCGTCGACGGCCTCGCGTTCCGTGCGCTCGTCGACGACCGCGACGGCGGGCGTCGCCCCCGCCTCCCGGAGGTGGTAGGTGACGATGTCGCCGACGGCGATCAGCGGCCCCTCGACGGTCGCGAGTAACTCGTCGGCGTCGGTGTAGACGGGGCCCAGTGGCCGTTTGAACGCCCCGCGAAGCGACTGGGGGAGGGAGAGCACCACGTCGCTACCGGACATCAGCGGACCTTCAGCGCGTACTTGCCCGGCTCGACGACTTCCATCTCCGTCGCGATCTGGCTCTCCTCGGGGTGGGCGATGATCACGTAGCCCGCCCAGTCCTCGGTCAGCGAGGTGGAGTTACAGACGGGGCAGGCCTCCTCGTCGGGTTCGACGACGCGGTGACACTCGCGGCAGACGAGTCTGTCTTCTGCCATGGTCACTCACCCGTCGCCGCTTCGCGTTCCTTGCGTTCCTCTTCGAGCCAGCCGTGTTTGCCCAGACCGGGCTGTTTGGCCGTGAGACCGATCTTCGAGTCCCGGGGGTTGCGCTCGTCGATGCTCTTGGTGACGATGCGGGCCCGCACCGCGTCCTCGACGGCGAGCGTGCGGTTGGACTCGTTGGAGGCCAGTTGCTGGTTCTCGCCGTCGTAGGCGAGGTACTCGTCGGAGATCTGGGAGACGTGCAGCAGTCCGTCGACGGGCCCGATGCCGACGAAGGCACCGAACTCGACGACCTCGACGACGGTACCGTCGACGACCTCCTGCATCTGCGGGTCGAACGTGACGGCGTCGAACTCCGCCTCGTAGTAGACCCCCGGCCGGTTGGGCAGCACCGTCCCCTGCCCGATGTCGTGGACCTCGACGACCGAGACGACCGAACCGACTTCCTCGTCCATGCGGCCTTCCAGTTTCTCCTGCAGCAGTCGTTGCACGAGCTCGGGGGTCACGTCCGCGAGCTCCCGTGGCGGGACTTCTACCGTGTCCTTGAGTCTGACCCGTTTGTACATGTGATATCCTCGAAGCGTGTTACGGTCGAGTGATTGCGAGTTTGTTGCTGCCGCGTAAAGCAATTACCGGAACGCCGGCGTCGAGCACGCGGTCCTGGAG
>CAZIVN010000003.1:0-25999 GCA_964542685.1 uncultured Halobacteriales archaeon | reverse complement strand
GCTTGACGAGGCGGTTCGTGATCCGGACCTTCTAGCGGGCGTCGGCGAACGTGACGTGGCGCTCGATGAGGACGGGCCGTTCCTCGAACTCGACGACGGTCGCATCCAGTTTCGCGCCGAGTTCGCCGGGGTTACCGACGGTAGCGGAGAGGTAGATCCACTGGGCGCCGTCGTACTCACTCCGTTCGGACGACGAGCCTCCGCTCGCGTCGCTCGCGGAGACGCCGCCGTAGTCACTGCGTTGCTCGCGGTCCGCTCCGCTTCCCGCTCGCTCGTTCCGCGGCCCTCGCTCCGCTCGCGCCGCGCGCCCCTCACAGTAGTACTTCAGCCGCGAGATGAGGCCGTCCGTCGATGACGACCGTGCCGACGTCGCCGAGGTCCCGGCCGGTCCGCAGCGCGTGGTCGATGCCCTCGTAGGTCCCGACGACGACGTCGGCGCCGGGGTCGAACCGCACGCCGTCGTCGCTGATCCGGCTGCCGCCGACGCGCAGGGTGACGTCGACGACGTCGCCGTACTCCCGCTGGAAGTCGTCGTACGTCTGGTTGGCGAGTGCGACCAGGGGGACCAGAAAGAGGAGTTTGCCCTGCCCGTTCAGGGCCCGGTCCAGTCCCGCCATCTCGCCGATGAGGGTCTTGCCCGTCGCCGTCGCGCTGACGATGAGCTGGTCCCGGCCGTCGAGTAAGCCGTGCTCGACGGCGAGACTCTGGACCGGCAGCAGGGTGTCGAACTGGTCCTCGAACTTCCCCTGTACGCCGGGGTGGAGGTTCAGGGAGTCCAGTCGCACCGGGTCGACCTCGTCGGTGGTCGCCGACACGGTGTCGTACCGGGTCAACTCGGGGTCGAGCTGGCCCTTCAGGAGGTTCGTGATCCGTTCGAGGTCCTGGGTCTGGAAGAGGAGGTCCTCCAGGCGGTCGACGGCCGCACTCGAGAGGCCGCCGTGGTAGGACAGTTCGCGGTCGAGTTCCGCCCGGGCACAGTCCGGACAGATCGTCTCGTCGTCGGCCGCGATGGCGGTGTCTTCGGTCAGCGGCGAGTACCGCCCCTTCGAGGCGCAGTACCGGCAGGTCCGGACGACGGTGCCCTCCAGCTGGTAGCCGTCGAGCATCTCGCGCAGTTCCGTTCGGCCCCGTCGCGTCGTCTGCTCGGAGATGTGGATGCGGTCGGCCAGGCGAGCGATCTCGACGAACTCGTCGGGGTCGCGTGGCTCCTCGGTCGAGTCCCGCTTGATCCGGAACCGTCCGGGACGGGGCCCGGCACTCGTCTCCTTGAGTTCCAGGCGCGCACGGAACACGTGGTCGCCGTCGCGCAACACCGTGGCGGTGTAGTGGTCCCCGGTCTCGTGGAGGAACAGGGTGTCGACCCGCCCGACCTGTCGTGACACGGGAGTTGGTACGCGGCCGGCGGTACTTCAGGGGTTCGGATGTGCCCGGCGGGCCGGGGTGCGGTGCGATGGCACCCTGTCAACCGACGGAACGTTTATACGCCGTAGTTTCGTGGGTGCGGGTATGTCGACGCTGACACGTCGCCGTCTGTTGAATCTCGCAGGCGGCGGCCTCGCGGTCGGTCTCGCCGGCTGTTCGGGTGGGGGAAACGGCGAGGACGACGGCGACGCGGATTCCGCCGAGTCGCTCCAGCTCGCCCAGCTCGCGATCACGAACTTCGAGTCCACGGCCCACACGGTCCACGTCGTCTTCCTCGACGGCGAGGACCCCGTCTACTGGCGGTCGCGGGACGTCGCCGCCGCGGCAGAGGGCGTCCCCGAGGAGGAGGTACTGGACGGCTACCCGGCGGACCCGACGGACCACGTCCTCCACGTCCGCCTCGACGACCAGTCACCGTCGAACTGGAAGCGGTTCGAGTTCGCGGAGACGAGCGCCGACTGTCTCGGTCTCAACCTCCGCATCGGCGACTTCGAGGACGGCGGCAGCGAGGGCGAACTGACGGTCTGGACGACCGAGGACCCCGGGAACTGCGAGGGCTGACGGCCGTCTCCGAGGCGGTCGCGTTCGCGGTACGTCGCGGCGAACGTCGCCGACCTTTTCTCCCTCCCACCCCAGGCTCCGGGCGATGGAGTACGCCGCGCTCGTCGCCCTGTACGACCGGCTGGCAGCGACGGACTCGACCGACGAGAAGGAGGCCATCGTCGCCGAGGCGTTCGCCGACGCCGGCGACATGCTCCCGCGCCTGGTCACGCTGGTCCGCGGGCGGCTCTACCCCGCTCACGACCGGAAGGAACTGGGCGTCTCCTCGTCGCTGACGACCGAGGCGATCCTGAAGGCGACGGGCGCCGACGAGGACGCCCTGCGCGAGCGCTGGCGCGAGACGGGCGACCTGGGCGATGCGGCGGCGTGGGCCGTCGAGGCCGGCGGCCAGCAGACGCTGTTCTCGGAGCCCCTGACCGTCGAGCGGGTCCACGACCGCCTGCGAGACCTGCCGGCGTTCGAGGGCGCGGGCAGCCAGGACCGGCGGATCGACGCCATCGCGGGCCTGATCGCGGACGCCGACCCGGACGAGGCCCGGTACGTCGTCCGGACGGCGCTGGGCCACCTCCGGGTCGGCGTCGGCGAGGGGACGATCAGGGACGCCGTCGCCGCCGCCTTCCTCGACGGGAGCGACGCCGCGGTCGACGCCGTCGAACGGGCCTACCAGGTGACCAACGACTTCCGGGTCGTCGCCGAGACGGCCCGCGAGGACGGGCGCACGGGCCTGGACGACCTCGACCTCGAACTGGGCCGGCCGATCGGGTCGATGCTCGCGGAGAAAGCCGAGTCCCTGGCGGCGGCACTCGAAGACGCCGCCGCGGACGGTCGGGTCCGCTGTGAGTACAAGTACGACGGGATCCGCGTCCAGATTCACGTCGACGGCGACGATGTCCGGGTGTTCACCCGCCGACTGGAGGAGATCACCGACGGCTTCCCCGACGTCGTCCGGGCCGTCGAGGCCGGCGTCACCGCCGAGCGGGCCCTGCTCGACGGCGAACTCGCGGCCTACGAACCGGCCACCGTCGCGACCGACGAGCGCGAACCGCTGGCCTTCCAGCGGCTCTCCCAGCGGGTCAAACGGGAGGACGACGTCGAGGCGACGGCCCGCGAGGTCCCGGCGGTCGTCCACCTGTTCGACTGCCTGTACGACGGCGAGACGCTCATCGAGACGCCGCTGGCCGACCGTCTGGAGCGACTGGACGCCGCCTTCGAGCCAGTGGCGCCGGCCCCGGACGCGGGCCGCGCTGGGCTGGAGACGGCCCGCGCGACGTGGGCCGCCCCCGACGACCCCGACTCCGCACAGCGACTGTACCGCGACGCCCTGGACGAGGGTCACGAGGGGCTGATGGCCAAAAATCCCGCCGCGGACTACCAGCCCGGGCGACGCGTCGGACGGCTGTTGAAGGTCAAGCCGACGATGGAACCGCTGGACCTGGTCGTGACGCGGGCGAAGTACAGCGAGGGCCGACGCAGCGGCAACCTCGGCCGCCTGTACCTAGGCTGTCACGACCCCGACGACGACGCGTTCCGGGAGGTCGGTCGCCTGTCGACGGGGTACACCGACGAGGAACTCGCCGACCTCACGGAGCGCCTGGAACCGCTGATCACGGGCCGCGACGGGCGGGACGTCGACCTCCGGCCCGAGGTCGTCCTGGAGGTCGAGTACGAGGAGATCCAGGAGAGTCCGGAGTACGACTCGGGGTACGCCCTGCGGTTCCCGCGGTTCCTGGGCGTCCGCGAGGACCTCGACCCGAGTGGCGTCGACACGCTGGAGCGCGTCGAGTCGCTGTACGAGTCGGAGTAGGTCGCGTCACGAGTCGTCGACTCGTCGCGCTTCGACCGGGACCACTCCGGACGCCTCCTCCCGCTCGGTCCCTTCCGTTCCCACCCCGTGGTTGGAACTGCAGGCCACCGCCGTTCGTTCGACGCTCTCGTCGCCGCGAGGGAAACCCCCTTGCACCACCGCGCCCAAAGCCCGTCCGTGACGGTCCGATATCGCGACGGCGTCGAGATCACGCTCTCGGACGGCACGCGCGTGGTCTGTGACGCCGGGGACCCCGACGGCGACGTGACGGTCGTGAGCCACGCCCACGGCGACCACCTGCCCGATGGCGAGGCGACGGCGGTCTGCTCGCCGCTGACCGCCGCGCTGGGGACCGCTCGTCGGGACGACCCGCTACACCGGACGACGGACGACCGCGTCGACCTGCTGCCGGCGGGCCACGTCGCGGGCTCGCGGGCGGCGCTGATCACGGACCCCGACGGGACGCGCTACTGCTACACCGGCGACGTCTGCACCCGGTCGCGGCTGTACCTGGAGGGGTTCGACCCGCCCGACGTTGACGTCCTGATCGTCGAGTCGACGTACGGCGAACCCGGGTTCGCCTTCCCGCCCTACGAGACGGTGGCCGCCGAGATCGACGACTGGCTCCGCGAGACGGCGGCGCCGGTCCTGCTGTTCGGCTACGCGCTGGGCCGCGCCCAGAAACTCCAGTTGCTGGCCGACCGCGCCGGACGGACGGTGTACACCACCGACGCGGTCCAGCGGGTCAACGAGGCCATCGAGGCCAACCGCGACGTCTCGTTTCCCGCCGCCGACTACGGCGACGACGTCGACCTGGGCACGGGGGACGCGCTCGTACTCCCGATGACGACCGCACGGATCGACTGGATCGACAAGCTGGCCGAGGAGACGGGTGCGGCGAAAGCCGGCTTCTCGGGGTGGGCCGTCGAGGAGTCGTTCCGGTACCGCGGGAACTACGACGCCACCTTCCCGCTGTCGGACCACTGTGACTTCCCCGAGTTGCTGGCCCTCGTCGACGCCGTTGACCCCGACGAGGTGTACACCCAGCACGGGTCGTCGGACGCGCTCGCACGCCACCTGACGAACGAGGGGTACGACGCGCAGGCGCTGCGACGGGGCCAGACGTCGCTGGGCGAGTTCGGGTAGGGACTCCGGACCCCTCGCGGTCGCCGCCGGGGCTCACTCCCCGTCGGGGTCTACGGTCTCCTTGCGGTACTCGCCGCTGGTCAGTTCCAGCGGAGCGACGCCGGCGACGGGACTCCCGAACGCCGACGCGTAGAAGGCCAGTTCCTCGCGCAGTGCGCGCTCCCGGGCGGCGGCGGTCCGGAAGCCGTGGCGTTCCTCGGGGAACTCCAGGTAGGCGTACGGCGTCCCGGTCTCGACCAGTGCCCCGACCAGTCGCTCGGCCTGTTCCGGCGGCACGACGCGGTCCTCGCCGCCCTGGAGGACCAGGAGGGGGACGTCGATTCCGTCGGCGTGTTCGGCTGGCGAGCGCTCCTCGTAGACCGCCTCGGCCTCCGGGAGCGGACCGACGAGGCCGTCGAGGTACCGGGACTCGAACTTGTGGGTGTGGGCCGCGAGCGCCCGGAGGTCCGCGACACCGTAGTAGCTCGCGCCGGCGTCGAAGACGTCGTGGAAGGCCAGGGCACACAGCGTCGCGTACCCGCCGGCGCTGCCGCCACGGATCGCCTGGCGGTCGGGATCGGCTTCGCCCTCGCTCGCGAGGTACTCGGCCGCGGCGACGCAGTCCGCGACGTCGACGACGCCCCACTGCCCGTCCAGGGCGTCGCGGTAGGCCCGACCGTAGCCCGTCGACCCGCGGTAGTTCACGTCCGCGACGGCGAACCCGCGGGAGGTGAAGTACTGGATCTCGGGGTCGAGCGTCGGCGTGGTCCCGCTGGTGGGACCGCCGTGGACCTCGACGACCAGCGGGGGCGCCGCGTCGTCCGGCGGGGTCACGTCGGGGTTGCGTGGCGGGTAGTACAGCGCGTGGGCCTCGGCCCCGTCGGCGGTCGGGAAGGTGACGTGGGTGGGCTCCGAGACGAACCCGGGGTCGACGTCGAGCGCGAACGACTGGCGGAGCGTCTCCGGGTCCTCGCCGGGTTCGAACCGAACGACGCTCGGTGGCGTCGCCGGCCCCGCAGCGACGACGGCGAGCGTCTCGCCGTCGGTGGCCAGACGCGGGTGGACGTAGGCGTCGAACGGGAGGTCGAACGACGCGAACTCGCCGCCGTCGGGGTCGAGTCGGCCCAGGTCCATGTGGCCCTCCGCGTTGCGCACCGCCGCGAGCGTGCCGTCGGCGAGTGGGACGACCGTCGCCAGGCCGAAGGCCCACTGGGGCGTGCCGTACTCGGCGGCCTCCTCGCGGACGACCGACGCCTCGTCGCCCGTCCAGCGGTAGACGTTCCACCAGCCGGTCCGGTCGGAGACGAAGTACAGCGTCCCGTCGGGGCCCCACGTCGGGCCGAACACGGACTCCTCGGGCCCGCCGGCGAGGGCGGTCGTCTCGCCGAGCGTCCCGTCGCCCCGGGTCGGTGCGACGTGGAGTTCGGTGCCGTCCCAGGGCATCTGCGGGTGGTCCCAGGTCGTCCAGACCAGGCGCTCGCCGTCCGGCGAGACGCGGGGAAAGGAGTAGAAGTCGTGGCCCGCGGCGACGACGCTCGGGTCGCCGCCGTCGGCCGGCAGCGTGACGAGTTCGTTGACCGGTTCGTCGTCGACGTCCGCGCCCGCGTGGCGTTCGCGGACGGCGTACAGGCGCTCGCCGTCGGGCGTGCTCGCGACGTCGGCGTAGCGGTGTGCCCGCTCCTCGGGTGGGTCCGGCGTGATCGGTTCGGCCTCGCCCGCGGCGCCGGCGTCGACGCGGTAGAGTCGCTGATCGTCGAAGCGGCTGTACACGACCTCACCGTCGACGACGGCGACGTCGCCGCCGCCGTACTCGTGGACGGTCGTCCGCACGTCGTGGTCGTCGGGCGTGACCGGGGTGGCGTCTCCCTCGTCGGTCGCCCGCATCACGACGCCCCGTCCGTCCTCCGACGGTCGGCGTTCGATCCAGTAGACGACGCCGTCGTCGACGGCGATCGATCCGAAGTCCAGGGTTTCGGCGGCGACCGTCGACGCGTCGATGGGCGACGGCCAGGCGCCGTATGGGGTCTCGGTCATGGGCTCCCTTCGGCGTCCCCGGGTTTGGTAGTTGCCCCGGGCTGTGAACGACTGACACGGTCAGGCGTCGGGTTCGGCCTCGAGGGCCGCCGACTGCAGTTCCCGACAGCGGTCGGAGTCGACGGTCAGGTCCGGGATCGGGGTCGGCGAGCCGTCCTCGTCGACCGCGACGAACACGAAGAAGGCGTCGGTCGTCGGCTCTCGCTCGCCGGAACGGGGCGCCTCGCGGAACGCCCGGGAGCGTACCCGGACGCTCGTCCGGCCCGACGCGTAGGCGTACGACTCGATGACGCAGGTGTCGCCCCCCGGGACCGGGCGCTCGAAGTCCAGGCCCTCGATGCGGGCGGTCACGCACGTCTCGCCGGCGTGGCGCATCGCCGACAGCGCGCCGACCTCGTCCATCCACTTGACGACGGTCCCCCCGTGGGCCGACTCGTAGTTGTTCGTGTGGGTCGGCTGGACCCGGTGGCGGTTCTCGATGTAGGTCTCTGTGATGGTCGACACGTTCCCCGACTGGGCCGGCAGCGACAAACGCGTTTCGTGCTGTCGCCCGCCGGCGCCGACTCGCCGATTGCCTCGCCCGATATGTTTATCAGATGTGAGATTTCGGGATAGCTTCATACCGGAGCCGAGTGAATCCCTGCCCGTATGTCAGGGAGTCCGCAAGTCACGAACGCATCGGCATTCGAAAAAGGGTCGCTCGGGAAACAGGTCGTACTGTCGATCGTTACCCTCGGGCTGTACACGCTGTACTGGACGTACAAGACGGCCGACCAGCTCGACAGGGGGACAACTGCGAGCCTGACGCCGATTCTGGCGGTCATCCCGATCGTGAACCTCGTCGCGTTCTGGCAGATCTCGAACGCCGCCGAGGCCGTCACGGACCAGAGTGCCATCGTGCTGTTCCTCCTGTTCCTGTTTCTCGCCCCGATCTCCTGGTACTGGGTCCAGTCGGGGATCAACGGCGTCGCACAGGCCTGACAGTTCCATCGACCGTTTCTTTCCCAGCGCGCGCCGCCAGTCGTCGTCGAGTGACTGTCGAACGGTCGTCGGCCCCGGCCGACACAACCGTTTTGAGTCTGCCTGTTCACGTGAGAGACGACCCGTATGGCTCTTCTGAGTACGATCTTCGTCGGATTTCTCTCGCTGTCTGCGCTGATTTCGCTCCCGCTCGGGGCCTACGTCTACCTGCAGCGGACCGAGACGATCGGCGCCCGATGGCTGATCGTCATCTTCGCGGGCCAGACCGTGTGGTCACTCGCCTACGCCCTGCAACTCCTGTCCTCGCAGGTCTCGTGGTGGCTACTGCTGGATCGAGTCGTCGCGACCGGCGCGACGGTCGTCATCGCCGGCTGGTTGCTGTTCGTTCTCCAGTACACCGGCTACGTACACCGACTGTCGTCCGTCCAACTGGCGACCGTCCTCTCCCCGTTCGTCGGTGGCCTCGTCACCGCGTGGACCAACGAGTATCACGAGCTCTTCTGGCAGCTGGAGCCCGCCCCCGAGGTGCTGGTCGGCCGTGGTGGACGATACCTCCAGTTCGAACCCGGCCTCGTGTACGTCCCCTGGCTCATCTACCTGTTTCTCGTCGTCGTCGCCCTTCTGATCGTGCTCGGGGCGACGTACGTCCGGTCACGCTCCCTCCATCGCGCTCAGGTTGGCCTGCTGTTCGTCGCGGCGCTGTTTCCTCTCGTCGGCAACCTCCTGTTCAGCGCCGTCCCGGCAGCGACGCTCGCGGTCGATATCACACCGATCCTGTTCACAGCGACGAACGTGCTCCTCGTCCTCGCGCTCAGCCGCTATCGGATGGTCGACAGCGTTCCGGTGTCCCGGCACGCACTGCTGGAACAACTCTCCGACGGCGTCGTTGTCACCGACGACGACACCGAAATCCTGCACTGTAACCAGGCAGCCAGGGAGATGCTCGGTGGCGACCTCGTCGGTGAATCGCTCGACGATCGGATCTCCCTCGACGGCATCGCGGGCGACCGGAGTTCGACGACGGACCCCGGATTCTCCACGACGGTCGACGGTGGGGAACGCCACTTCGACGTCAACCGGATTCCGTACACCGACCACCGTGGCGAGCAACGCGGGGCGATCTACGTCTTTCGGGACGTAACGGCGCTGGAAGAACACGCCGAAGCGTTGACCCGCCAGAACGAGCGACTCGACCGGTTCGCCAGCGTCGTCAGTCACGACCTGCGCAACCCGTTGAGCGTCGCCATGGGTCGCCTCCAGCTGGCCCGGGAGGACACCGAGAGTCCACACCTCGACGAGATCGGCCAGTCGCTCGAACGGATGGAGACGCTGATCGACGACGCACTGGCGCTCGCTCGGGAGGGAGAGGCCGTCACCGAACCGGAAGCGGTCGACCTCGCGGCGCTTGGCGAACGCTGCTGGCACACCGTCGAGACTGCCGAGGCGACGTTGCGCACCGACACCGACGGTGACGCCCTCATCCGGGCCGATCCGGACCGACTCAAGCGGCTGTTGGAGAACCTGTTTCGGAACGCAGTCGAACACGGTGGGACCGACGTCACGATCACCGTCGGTAGATGCGAGAGCGGGTTCTACGTCCAGGACGACGGTCCGGGTATCCCGGACGGCGACCGCGAGGACATCTTCGACGCCGGATTCTCGAACAGCCAGAGCGGCACCGGGTTCGGACTGAGCATCGTGAGCGAGATCGTCGACGCTCACGGGTGGGCGATTCACGTGACCGAGAGTCCGACCGGCGGGGCACGCTTCGAGATTACCGGCGTCGAGTACGCCGAGTGATCGACGCTTCTCCGGTTTCAGCCCGCGCTCTCTGCGACGGTTTCGGTTCACTGGTACCGGCTTCGCCCGGTCCGACCGGTCTAGCGTAGCGGACTGGAGCGTGTTGCAACCGTCGTACGGCGCCCGCGTCGGTGACACCACGCACTCTCCGGCGCGATGCGGCCAGCGCGGGCCTCGCTGGCTGCCCTGCCCGTCGCGGGTGCGCACCGCGCTTCGACGACACCCGTCAGTCTCTTGTCCCGGCGCACGTAGTCGGCGGTGGGATGGACCACGAACCCGACCGTCCACGGGGGATGCTCTCGCAGGCCGACCGCGAGTACTTGCTCGGGCTGTCCGACATGGCCCACGAGCAGTCGAAACGCAACGCGGAGGCCCGCATCCGGAAGCGCGTGACCAACACCGTCGTCGACTTCTACGTGCTGATCAACACGCTCAAGCGCAAGGACCGGCGCCAGGTGTTCGACAAGGGGCTGGACGACGAGCGGTTCAGGGCGGGGTTGACCGGTGCGATGGCCTTCTTCTACATGGGCCTGACCGAGAGCGGCCTCGACTTCGAGAGCATCCTCGAACCGGCCGTTCGTCGCGCCGAGGAGGTGTACGCCGCGGAGGGGCTGGACAGCACCGTCTCCGTCGACGTCACGTTCGACGTGAACGTCGAAACCGACTCGGACCTCGAGGACGTCGCCGCACGGGTCGAACGGGGCGAGGCGGTCACCCCCGGCGAGTTCTTCTCGATGGTGGCCGGTGACGGCACGCCGCTCGACGACGTCGACGCGGTCGTCCTCCAGCTGGGCGTCGGCGAACTCGGCCTGGACGAGGAGGCGTTCGTCGCACGCGCCGCGGAGTTCCTGGACGGCGACCTGGAGTGGGTCGCCGACGACCGCGTCCGGATTCACACGGACTGACGCCGGGCCCCGTCAGGTCGGCTCCGACGTCGAGGCCCCGGACGGCTCCTCGGCACCCGTCGGGTCGGCGACCCGCGCCCACAGCGCGAGGACGCTCGGCAACACGAACACCGCGGCGAGGAACGCGTACACGATGGCGAGTGCGATGACGATCCCGAACTGCTGGAGGGAGGGGTTGATCGCCAGCGCCAGCGTCGAGAAGCCCGAGGCGGTCGTGATGGCACTCGCGAACAGCGCACCGCCGGTCCCGCGAATCGTCCGTTCGAGCGACTCTGCGACGTCGTCGAGACGGTCGAGTTCGTGCTTGAACCGCTCGCTGACGTGGACGCTGTAGTCCACCCCGAGTCCGATCCCCAGGCTGGCGATGGTCGCGGTCTGGGCGTTGAACGGGATCTTCAGGAGCCACATCGATCCCAGGATCCACGCCAGCGCGAGGATCACCGGGACGATGGTCACCGCGCCCAGTGACGCGCTCCCCGACAGGACCCGGTAGCCGACCGTCAGGACGGCCAGGACGGCGACGGTCGTCAACACCAGCGTGATGATCACCGACTCCAGCAGGCGGTCCTGGACGACGGCCGTCAGGACCGGCTGGCCGGTGAGCGTCGCCTCCAGGCCGCCGCCGTCTGCGGGTGCGGCCGCGCCGGAGAGGTCGTTCCGGACCTCGTTGACCGTCGCGTCACCGCGGGCGGTCACCGTCAGCCGGAGCGCGACGTACTCGCCGTCCTCGCGGGCGATCACCTGCTCTGCGGCCGCCCGATCCGTCCGGTACAGCGCGTCGTACACCCGGGTGAGGTTCCCGTCCGGAATCCCGTCGTCGTCGTCGTCCTCCGCGGCGACCACGGCGGCGAACGTCTCGTTGCGCGCCGCGACGGTGCGGATGGTCGAGATCGGACCGTTGATCGCGGGCCGGTCGTCCGACAGCGTGACGGTGACGTCGCTGTCGGCTGCTCGCGAGCGCACCTCGTCGGTCCGCTGGAGCGTGTCGGGGGCGGTGACGTTCCCGCGTATCAGGACCTCCGCCTGGCTGTTGCGCCGCTCCTGGAGGAACCGGTCGTTCAGGTACTCGGAGTTCTGCCGGACGTTGTACTCGCCGGGCTGGAGCCCGGCCGGCAGCGACTCCGTCCAGGCCGGCGGTTCCTCGGTGAGGAAGTCCGAGCGGTCGAAGCTGGTGTCGACCTGTGTCCCGCCGTAGGCACCGCCGATCGCGAGCAACAGCGCGACGGCGACGACCCAGACTGGTGCGGCGCTGGCGGCGCGGGTCCCGAGTGCGAGCACGCGGCCGAACGGTCCTGCGCCGCTCCCGAACGGCGCCCGCTTCCGGGCGAACCCGACCGACGTCAGGACGCCGTCGATCTCGACTTTCAGTGCCGGGATCAGGCCGCCGAACACGATCAGTGCCGAGACGATTCCGATGGCACTGACCAGTCCGAAGTCCTGCAACGGCGGCAGCGGACTGGCGACGTTCGAGAGGAAGCCGAGTGCCGTCGTCGCCGTCACCCACAGCAGGGCGACGCCGACGCCGGCCAGTCCGCCCCGCATCGCGTCGGCGACCGACAGGTCCTGCTCGGTGCGGACCTCCCGGTACCGCATGAACACGTGGATCGAGTAGTCGATGGCCAGGCCGATCAGCAGGATCGGCACGGCGATGAGGATGGTGTTGAACTCGATGCCGAACCACCCCATCGCGCCGAACGTCCAGAGGAGTACGAGGCCAACGCCGAGCATCCCGAGCGCGATGTCGACGGGGTCCCGGTAGGCGACCACGAGCGTCACGAACACGAGCACGAGCGCGATGGGCCCGATGATGGCGAAGCTGTCGCCGATCGACCGGGCCGACTCGTCGGCGACGATCCCGACGCCGAAGGCGAAGGCTCTGTCGCCGTACTCCTCGTCGAGTGCGCGCTGGATCGCCAGTTGGGAGTCGACGATTCGCTCGGGCGGGTCGTTGGCGTCGAGGTTCGGACCGGTCGACTGCGTGATCAGCATCACACGCGCGTCGGCGCTGGGCGTCCCGGGATCGTAGTCCGTCGGCAGCAGCGCCAGCGCGCGGTTCTCCTCGCCGTCCTCGCCCGCCGCGAGGACCTCGCGGACGACGGCCTCGACTGCCTCGTCGTCCATCGACTCCAGCTGGTCGATCTGTGCGGCGAGCGTGGTGTTTGGCGGCTCCCCGGTTTCGGCGGCCTCGCGCCGGATCGCCGTCAGCGCGACGACGTTCGCGACGCCCCGGATCGGACGGTCCTCGGCCAGCGTCCGGTTGATCTCCTCGTCGTTCCTGAGCGACCGCTGGACGCGTAGCGAGCGCAACAGCGACTGCCGGCTCAGGACGTCGTCCCCCCGGACGACGACCTGGACGGTCGTCGTGTTCTGGCCCTCGATCTCGAAGTTGTTCTCGACGTACTCCAGATCTCGGGCCGCCGGCGAGTCGGCCTCGAAGTCGCCGGTCGAGGACGACGACTCGACGTCTGCCGCCGCGCTCCCGACCACGACCGTCGCGACGATCAACACGGCCGCCAGGAGACGGCGTCTCGACACCAACAGGTCGGCGGCGTCGTCGCCGTTCACGACGTCGCCCCTCCGTTGAGAAACTCTCTGTCAGTTCCCTGTTCCTCTCTCATTGTCGTGTTGCTTTTCGCGAGCGACCATGATACTTTCGATAGATATGGGTTTGGTATAATCTGTTTTGGATTATAAAATACGGTCCTCTCCGGATTCGACCGACCGAGGAGCGGTTACGGTACCCGGCCCGTCGGTCGGGCCCGCGTCGCTCGCGCGGCCGCGGCGCGGTTAGAAACCGTTAAACGCCGGCGGGTACGACCCTCGGAACATGCAACGACGCGCTGCGGCGGCGTACGTCGCCTTCTTCCTCGTGATCGCTGCGGGGGCGTACGGCGTCATCGCGACGACGGACAATCCCACGGCGTTCGTCACGGAGGAGGAGGCCGAGTACACGCTGACCGCGGGTGACCAGATCGAGGTCGACGGGCGGACGTACAACGTCACCGAGATCAGCGCCGAGGAGTCCGAGGGCGGCGGCCACGGCGGCGGTGGCGGGGTCGAGTACGCCGGCACCCTGACCTGGACCAACGAGTCGGCCGTCCAGACCGCGACCTGGGAGGCCAACTCCACGGTCACCTACGGCGCGAACAACTCCACGTACCGCGTGCACATCGCGAACGTCTCGAACCCGACGTCGGTCCAGTTGCGCCCCGAACCGCCTGAAGACGTCAATCCGCGGTTCGTGAACGGGAGCCAGGTGGTCGACGTCGACATCGACGACGACGGCTTCGTCGAGACCGGCGTCCCCGTCGAACGGTATCTCTCGGAGTTCGACAACCGCTCGAGGGTCACCATCGGGAACTCGGTGACGATCAACGGGACGGAGCGCGAGATCGCGTCGCTGACCAACCAGTCCGTGACCTTCGAGTGGGTCGAAGCCCAGGACGAGGAGGTCGGCCTCTCGCAGGGGTCGGTCGTCGAACTGCGCGGCACCGAGTACCTGGTGTACTTCGAGGGCGAGGAGGCCGTCCACCTGGACGAGAACGCCAGCACGGCGTACTACGAGCGCCAGACGGACCACGACGCGATGAGCAAGCGGATCAACGGCTTCTGGGCCGTGACGCTGATCAGTGCCGTCTCCGCCGGCGGCATGGTCGGCCTCGCCTTCCTCCCGCGACGGGAGTAGTTCGTTCGCCGTCATCACGCACATCCCGTCGCTGTCCCCGAACTACCAGACTCACCTTCCCGCCGGGCGCTGCTCTGCTGTGACGCTCTCGACGCCTTTCACTGACGTCGTCGACGTCGACGTTCCCATCGTCCAGGCGCCGATCGGGAGCGGGACCTGTTCCGATCTGGCGGTCGCGGTCGCCGACGCCGGTGGCCTCGGAACGCGGGGGTGACCTGGCGCGACCCGGACGACACCCGGACGGTTCTGGCCCAGCCTCGCGACCGCACCGACGGCGTCGTCGCCGAACTCGTCGCCGAGGCCGAGGCGGCGCTGGATCGGTTCCGACGTGTTCACTGCTATCTCACGTCTGGCAACTGATATTACCGCAGCCGCCGTACGGACTGTATGGACCCACGCACGTTTCTCCGGCTCGAGGGCCTCGCGGTCTTCGGGGTCGCGATCGCCTGGTACGTCGACCTGAACGGACCGCTCTGGCTGTTGCTCCTCCTCGCGCTCGCGCCGGACCTGTCGATGCTCGCGTACCTCGCCGGCCCGCGCGTCGGGAGCCTCGGCTACAACGTCTTCCACACGTACACGCTCCCGCTGGTCCTCGGCGCAGCGGGCTTCTGGTTCGGCGTCCGGATCGCGACGCTCGTCGCACTCGTCTGGGCCGCCCACATCGGCGCCGACAGACTGGTCGGGTACGGGCTGAAGTTCGACACCGGGTTCACGGAGACGCACCTCTCGACCCAGTCGGCGCCGGTGGCGGCGGTGACCGACGGCGACTAATCGAGTGCTCTGGGGTCGTCACTGCTCACTGTCGTTCGAGGGACGACGGGCCGGGAGGGATTTGAACTACGCCCGAACGTGCTCGCTTCGCTGCGCGCGTTCGGTCTATAGTAGTCGTTGAAAGTCAATGCGCACCCTCCTCGGGAAGAGCGGCCAGCGAGGCCCTCGCTGGCCGTCTCACTCCGGGGAGTGTGCAAATAGTTTCAACGACTACTATAGTTCAAATCTAGTTCCCGCTTCGCTCCTCACGTTCGTTCGGAGCAGAAGCGGGCCGGGAGGGATTTGAACCCCCGACCGTCTGGTCGCTCCCGCGAGTGCGGGGGCCGCACTCACGTTAAAAGCCAGACGCTCTCCCTAACTGAGCTACCGGCCCTTCGGCTCGGAGTTACGGGTAGCGAGGCATAAACCGTTCGGAACGCGGGGCATCTATTACCCTCGGGGCTCGCAGTGGGGCCTATGGACGACTTCGGTGACGCGTACGGCGAGCGAGCGCGCGAGACCGTCGAGCGACTGGTCGCCTTCGAGTCGACGCAGGGCGAGGAGGCACCGGCACAGGAGTGGCTCGAGACCGAACTGCGGGACCTGGGGTTCTCGACCTACGAGTGGACCGCCGACGCCGAGCGCCTGGCCGAGCACTCCTCGTTCCCGGACGACCCCGCCGACATCGACGTCGCGGACCGGCCGAGCGTCGCGGGCGTCCTGGAACTGGGCGACCCCGACGCGGGGCCGACGCTGGTGCTGAACGGGCACATGGACGTCGTGCCGGCGACCGCGTCGGCGTGGTCGTCGGACCCGTTCGAGCCGACGTGGGACGGCGACGACCTGACCGCCCGCGGCGCCGTCGACATGAAGAGCGGCCTCGTGGCCTGCATGTTCGCCGCCCGGCACGTCGCCGACGGCGCCGAAGCGGCGGGGCTGGACGGCCGCCTGGTCGTCGAGAGCGTCGTCGGGGAGGAGGCCGGCGGGATCGGCGCCGCCGCGGCGGCGCTGGACTCGCCGTACCCCTTCGAGCGCGACGCCGCCCTGGTCGCCGAGCCGACGGAACTCCGGGCCGTGACCGCCGTCGAGGGGACCGCGATGATGGAACTCGAACTGACCGGACGGTCGGCCCACGCCGCGACGCGCTGGCGGGGAGAGTCCGTGCTGCCGCACTTCGAGCGGATCCGCGAGGCCTTCTTCGACCTGGAGCGAGCGCGCTGTGGGACCGTCGACCACCCGCTGTACGACGAGTTCTCGATCCCCTGGCCGATCGAGTGTGGCGTCGTCGAGGCGGGCAACTGGGCGTCGTCGACGCCGGACCACCTGCTCGCCCAGTGGCGTCTGGGCGTCGCGCCGGGCGAGAGCGTCGCCGAGGTCGAGGCCGCGTTCCGCGAGCGCCTCCAGTCCGTCGTCGCCGAGGACGACTGGCTGTCGGCTCACCCGCCGCGGTTCGAGCGGTTCTCGGTGCAGTTCGAACCCGCCGAGATCGACCCCGACGAACCGGTGGTCGAGGCCGTGCGGGGTGCGCTCGCGGACCGCGGCCTGGACGACGACCCGGCGGGTGCGACCTACGGCGCGGACAACCGCCACTACGTCGCCGCGGGGATTCCGACGGTCGTGTTCGGCCCGGGGAGCATCGAGCAGGCGCACTTCCCCGACGAGACCGTCGAGTGGTCGAGCGTCGAGACCGCCGGTGACGTGATCGCCGACGCCGCGCGGCGACTGCTGGGCTGATCCGGGCGGCGCCCACACGCCACAGGGTTTCTGTTCCTGGGGGTCGTACCCGACGAGGATGAGCAACTGGCGTGCAGCGGACGTCCCGGACCTGTCGGATCGGACGGTCGTCGTGACCGGCGCGAACAGCGGCCTCGGCAAGGCCGCGACCGAAGTGTTCGCGAACCACGGTGCGACCGTCGTGATGGCCTGCCGGAGCACCGAGCGTGGCGCGACCGCTGCCGACGAGATACGGGCCGACGACCCGGCCGGGGAGTTGACCGTCGAGGCGTGTGACCTGGGCGACCTCGCCTCGGTCCGGTCGTTCGCCGACCGCCTCCACGAGGAGCACGACCGCCTGGACGTCCTCTGTAACAACGCCGGCGTGATGGCGATTCCGCGCCGCGAGACCGCAGACGGGTTCGAGACGCAGATCGGCGTGAACCACCTCGGACACTTCGCGCTGACGGGGCAGGTCCTCGAGTTGCTCCGGGAGACGCCCGGCGAGAGCCGTGTGGTCACCCAGAGCAGCGGCCTCCACGAACGCGGCGAGATAGACCTCGACGACCTCCACGGCGAGGACTCGTACGACCGCTGGGACGCCTATGCCCGGTCGAAACTCGCGAACGTCCTGTTCGCCTACGAACTCGACCGCCGCATAGAGGCCGCCGGCGTCGACGACGTGACGAGCGTCGCCTGCCACCCGGGCTACGCTGCGACGAACCTCCAGGGCCGGGCCAGCCGCGAGGGCGGCAACGTCGTCACGCGCGTCGCGTCGAAGATCGGCAACGCCGTCCTGGCCCAGTCCGCGGCGGCCGGCGCCCTCCCGATGCTGTACGCCGCGACGGCCGACGACGTCGAGGGCGGGTCCTACTACGGCCCGGGCGGGTTCATGGACATGCGCGGCGCGCCGGAACGACAGCGCTCCAGCGACCGCTCGTACGACCCCGAGACGGCCGCCGCCCTCTGGGAGCGCTCGGCAGCACTCACGGATGTGACCTACGACCTGCCGCCCTCGGAGGCTGTCGCGAGCGCAGACGCGTCCGCGTCGGCCTCGGCGGACGCGGAGTAGACTTACCGCCGCGAATCGACGGTGATCCTTCCGAGCGCGATAGCGGACCACACTAACCCCCGCGGGCGGGACTGGAAGGGGCCGAGGGGTCGACCCGGTGAGGTCGTTCGAAAGGCGGACGGCGCCTTTCGTGATGACGAGAGACGCGCCGCGTCTCTCGAACCACGACGCAAGCACCGCAGGGAGCGGAGCGACCGAGGAGCACAGCGAGCCGCAACCGGTCGAGCCCGAGGGGGCTTCCGGAGTGTCGTCAGCGGCGGTCGCCACAGTGTGAGTCCCAATCGAACAGTTCCGAACCGACGCACCGAAGAGCGACCAGCGCCAAGTCCGCGTGAATGGAGGTCCGCTTCCTCGGTGGCGCCCGCGAGGTCGGTCGGAGCGCCCTGCTCGTCGACGACCGACTGCTGCTGGACTTCGGGATGGAGGGCGGCAACCCCCCGCGGTACCCCATCGAGACGCCGGAGCCCGCGGCGGTCGTCGTCTCCCACGGCCACCTGGACCACGCCGGGGCAGTTCCCGCGCTGCTGTCCGGGGACCGCCGACCGCCGATCCACTGGACGCCGCCGACGCGGGACCTCGCGCTGACGCTCGCGCGGGACACGCTGAAGCTACACGGGGTCTCCGGGAGCGGAGCGACCGGAGGCTCGCGGCGCCGGCGGCGCCGCGGTGGGACCTACGACTGCCCGTTCACGGAGACGGAGATCAAGCGCGTCACCCAGGTTTCGGAGACCCACGGCTACCGCGACTCATTCCCGGCGGCGGGCTACGAGGTCACCTTCTTCGACGCCGGACACATCCCCGGCAGCGCTCACGTCCTGGTCGACGACGGGGAGGACCGCCTGCTGTACACCGGCGACTTCTACGCGGTGCCGGAGGAAGACGGGGCGGGCGGCGACGGAGACGGCCCGGCACGCACCGGTATCGACGGGGCGCCGATCCGCGGCCAGCGACTCGTCCCGCCGACGACGGCACGGCCCGAGGCCGACCTCGTGATCTGTGAGAGCACGTACAGCGACGTCACCCACGAGCCACGGGGCGTCGTCGAGGAGCGGTTCGTCGAGCGCGTCCGGACGACGCTGTGGGAGGGTGGCACCGTCGTCGTCCCCGCCTTCGCCATCGGGCGCACCCAGGAGCTGCTGCTGCTGTGTGCGCACCACGACCTGCCCTGCTACGTCGACGGGATGGGCGTCGACGTGACCCGGACGCTGCGGCGCTACCCCGAGTTCGTCCGCTCGGGCGAGGCGCTCCGGCGTGCGGCCGGCCACGCCCGCGTCGTCGACGGGCGGGACGGTCAGCGACGGCGCATCGCCGAAGAGAACGCGGCTATCGTCACCACCAGCGGGATGCTGTCGGGCGGTCCGGCAATGACGTACGTCCCGGCGGTCCGGTCCAACCCGACCAACAGCATCACGCTGACCGGCTACCAGGTCGAGGGGACGCCGGGGCGGGACCTGTTAGAGACCGGGAGCGCGGAGATCGACGGCCGGCACATGCGGGTCGCGGCGACCGTGGACGCGTACGACTTCTCGGCTCACGCCGACCGCGAGGGCCTCCACGCCTTCCTCTCGGCGTACCGCGACACGCCCGTCCTCGTCAACCACGGCGACCGCTGTCCGGCGTTCGCAACCGAACTGGCCGAGCGCGGCCACGACGCGCGTGCCCCGGCCCTCGGCGAGACGGTGACCGTCTGAGACGGTCCGTGTCCCGTCCGGCGGGTGGTCGACGTCGGTCCGCCCGGGAAATCAGGGACTCGGCGGGCGGGTCGTCGAGAGGTACGCGGTCAGGTCCGTCGTCGTGATGACGCCGACGACGTCGCCGTCATCGACGACGGGGACGTGGTGGACGCTCCGATCGAGGATGCGGTCGGCGACCGCTCGGATCGACTCCTCGGGCGTGGCGGTGACCGGGTCGGGGGTCATGAACTCACGGACCGGCGTCCCGTCGGCGTCGAGGCCCTCCGCGACGATGCCGACGCAGTCGGTCGCGGTGAGGATGCCCCGGAGGTCGTCCCCGTCGACGACGACCAGCGACCCGACGTGGCTGTCGAGCATCCGCGTCGCTGCCTCGTCGATCGGCGTCTCCTCGCTGACCGTCTCGACCGGCGTGGTCATGAGCTGGTTGACGACAACGTAGTCCATGGGTGCGGGTATCCCCGCACGGTAAAATGACTGTCGCTCGGTCGGACTCCGGCCGTGGCGGTTTTCACACGGGGGGTCGATTGCGGGGACACCATGGCGGAGTCCCAGTCCCGTTCGGTCGTCCTGGCCGTCACACTCCTCGTGGTCGCCGCCGGCGTCGGCGCGTCGCTCGCGGCGGGCGCCGCGTCGACGGGCGACGCCGCGAGCGAGCGCACAGACGTGGCGGTCGCCGACCGGTCGGGCCCGAGCGCAGACGCGAGTGCGGCGGCCGACGCGACGGCGACCTACCGCGTCGAACCGGCCGGCGACGGCCAGTTGCGGGTGACGGTCGCTGTGACGGTGCCGGACGACGCCGAGACGGTGACCGTCGGCTTCGCGCCCTCGAAGTTCCGGTTTCGCTCCTGGGGTGGCTTCCGCTCGGCGTTCGACGGCTCGTTCGAGGCCGTCGACGCGGCGGACGGCGACGTCGCGACGTACCGCTGGACGGTCGACGGCGACCGCGGCGAACTGACCTACACCGTCGACGCGAACGTCTCGAACGTGTTCTTCGAGGGACTGGACGCCGCCGCGACCGACGAGTGGGCGCTGGTGCCCCGACGGCTGGTCTTCCCCGGCCGGGTGACCGTCGACGGCGAGCCACTCGCCCCGGCCGCCGTCACGACGGAGTTCGGGGCGTACGGCGACGGGTACGTCGGCGACGGCTACGCCTTCTTCGGCCCACACGAACGGACGTCGTTCGACGTCGAGGGCGGGACCGTCACGGTGGTCGTCCCCGAGGCGGTCGACCGTCCGGGGCTGGACCGGATCCGACGAACCGTCGAGCGGACGGCGTCGCGACTGGGGGTCGGCGGCCGCCGCCCGGCGGTGACGGCGTTCGTCGCACCGGCCGGACTCCGCCCGGGCGGCCGGACCGTCGACTCGGACTTCTGGGTCAGTGCGGCCCCGCCCGCGGACCTGCCGGCCCACGAGTACGTCCACACCCGGCAGCCGTTCGTACCGGGCAACGGGATGCGCTGGTTCGTCGAGGCCAGCGCCCAGTACTACGGCCTCCGGGCCGCGTTCGCGACGGGGGACCTGTCGTACCGGTCCTTTCGCTCGCAACTGACCGACGTCGACAGCGGTGGCACGCTGACGTCGCCGCTGCGCTGGGAGGGCGGGCGGACGCCCTACGAGAAGGGGGCGCTGGTGCTCGCCGCACTCGACGCCGAGATCCGTCGCGCCTCGGACGGGACCCGGACACTCCAGTACGTCTTCGCCCGCATGAACGCCCACGACGGCCCCGTCGACGAAGCGCAGTTCCGCGAGTACGTCGTGGAGGCCGCCGGCAAGTCCCTGGAGGACTGGCTCGACCGGTACGTCGACGGGTCGCGGATTCCGCCGCTGCCCGCCGACGAGTCGCTGTACACGTTCGTCGAGTCGGGCGACGCGGACGGCGACGGGCTCTCGGACCGCCGGGAAGTCGTCCTCGGCACCGGCCCCGAGGACCCGGACACCGACGGCGACGGCCTCCCGGACGGCGAGGACCCCGACCCGCTCGTCCCCGCCGACACCGAGACGACGACGGTCGCGCCGACCACGGACGCCCCGCCGACGGCGCCGTCGACGACCGCTGTCGCGTCCCCGACGACCGCCGCCACGTCGCCGGCGACGTCGGCGACAGACTCGACACGCCGCGCGACGACCGCGTCGGGCCAGTCCCCGGGCGACACTGCCGACGCGACGGACGCGGGGACCGACGCCGGCGACGGCGGTGCGCCGGCGCCCGGACCCCTCGCGGCCGTCGCAGCGGTCCTCGCGGGGACCTGGCTCGCGGGTCGGCGGCGCCGGTAGTCCGACGGGTCGCCGAGGCAGTCCGTCGGCGCGGGCCACCGACCGCCGACCTCGCACTCAAGACGCCGTGGACCGTACGGTCGGCGATGGCAGACGACACCCGCCCGGACGACGACGGGACGCTCGACGGGGACGAGACCGCCGGTGACGGTGACACACTCGCGCTGGACGACGGCGTGGCCCGAATCCACGAGCACCTCCGCGCGACGGAACGACTCCCGCTGTCCGCCGGCGCGAACCGCTGGCTCGGGGAGGCGACCGCCGTCGTCGCCGACCTCGACGGCGCCGACCTGGACGAAGCGACGGTCCGGGAGCGGCTGGACCACGTCCGCCGACTGCTCTCGGAAGTCGACGAGACGGGGCACCCGGAGGGCGACGACCACGTCGTGGCGGCGCGGGCGCTGGTCGAGCGACTCCTCGCGTGAGGCGCCGTGGCTCGGCCAGGGCTGGACCCCGGTGCTACCTACTCCTCGGCCCAGCGCTCGACGCGGAACCGGCGGTACTCGTCGCTGTGGGCGATGGTCATCGCACCGATCCACCAGTTCCAGCGGTCCGCGGGGCCCTCCGCGGTGTCCGGGGCGTCGGCCAGTTCCTCCAGTATCAGGTCCGGCGTGAGCTCCTCGCCGCGGTCCCGGTCTACCAGCTCGGCGGCCGCGAGGTCGGTCGCGGCACGGGCGACGGCCCGTCGCTCTCCGGGGGTCCCGCCGTAGGCTTGCCGCAGGTGGAGCATCACGACCTCCCTGTCCATTCGAGTGGTGCTACGGACTCCCGCCTCAAGAGTGTCCGCCTCGCGGCCGAAGCGACGATACGCTCCGGACCGTGTCGACGGCGAGTTCGAACGCCCGATACCGCCCCGGAAGCCCCCTCGCGCTCGTCGCCCCTGACTCGCTGCGGTCCTCGGTCGCTTCGCTCCCTGCGGTCCTTGCTTCGTCAGGGGCGACGACCACTCGGCCCCTTCCAGTCCCACCCCGGATCGTTCGTGCAGGCCACCGCGGATCGGTGGACGGCGTTCGGAGGTTCGCGGTGGATTCGGACCGCCTCGCGGCCGTTCGATGCTCTTTTGAACGCGGACCGGCACTCCTCGGGTATGGCTACGTTCACCGTCGTCGTCGCCGATCCCGAGTCGGGGGCGACCTACCAGCTCGACGCGGACGAACAGGACGCCAACCGATTCATGGGCAAGGAGATCGGCGACGAGGTCGCCGGGGGCGCCGTCGGCCTCGACGGCTACACGCTGTCGATCACCGGTGGCTCCGACGACGCCGGGCGACCGATGCGAGAGGACGTCGCCGGCCCGAACCTCCGGGAGGTACTGATGAAAGCGGAGGGCGTCGGCTACGAGCCCGACCGCGACGGCGAGCGCAAGCGCGTCACCGTCCGCGGCCGCGAGATCAGCGACGCCGTCGCCCAGATCAACGCCGCGATCACGGAGCGTGGCGACGAGTCAGTCGCCTCACTCCTCGGCATCGAGTCCGAGGGCGAGGACGCCGAGGCCGAGGCCTGAGGGGATGGCCGACCGCGTCGCCAGTGACAGTCCCGCGGTGACGACGGCGCGCGTCGACCTGACGACCAGCGGTGCGACCGACCGCCCAGTCGTCCGGATTCCGGACGACGCGGCCGTCCGGCCGCCCGACGACGTCCACCGACTCGTCCTCGACGACACGGAGTACTACGCCGTCTTCGAGCGTGCGCTCACGGGCGAGGCCGTCGAGGTGCGAAGCGCCTCCGACAGCCCGTCGATGGCCCGCGAGCGCGACGGCGAGAACCGCCTTCGGGCGTGGGTCGAGACCGCCGACGTCCGGATGGGCGGCTCCGTGCTGCTGGACGAGGTCACGCCCGAGTTCAAGTACGGCCTGCGTGCGCCCGGGCAGCGAGCGGTGTACGAGGCGACCGAGGCGCCCGACGACTCGCTGTCCTCCATCGCCGAAGACCTCGGAGACTGACCGCCGTCCGTGGCCGTCGAGTCGGGCCGTCAGTTCGCCTCCAGGCGGCTCGCCTCGTACACTCCGGTCAGGCCCGTCTCGGTGACCGTCGCGGTCACCTCGGCGCCCTCCTGGGCGGCGTCGTCGGTCACGAGCGTGACCGCCTCGATGGGGCGTCGCAGGAAGAACGACGCGAGTCGGTCGAGAATCGAGGGCCGGCCGCCGACGCGACAGACGAGGACGTACCGCGAGTCCGCGAGGCGTTCGAGTTCCGGTTCGAGGTCGTGTTCGGGCAGCTTCTCCGGAGGCACGACGTGGAGGACCGTCGCACGCATCGTCTCGCCCATACCGGGCGCACGGCCCGGACGGAGTTGTGTCTTTCCGGTCGGTACCGGGACGACGGGCCATCCCGGTTCGGCTCCCGATCCGACGGCGGACCCCTTTTCAGTGGTCGGTCCGAACGCCGGGTATGATGGACCGTGGTGACCTCGTCGAGCTCGCCCCCCACTACGCCGCGATGCTCGTGTTGACGTTCCTCGCACTCGGATACGTTCGTGCGTTCTTTCCCGGGCTCGCGCTCTGGCAACGGTTCGGCGTCGTGCTCCTGTTCGTGTTCGCGTATCGCCCGGTCGTCCAGCGCCTGGGGATCGGTCCGAGCGCCTGGGAGCGTGACTCGGACGAGGACATCGACCTCGGTGCGGAGCCCGACGCCGAGACGAGCGCGGGGACCGACGCCGACGCCGACGCCGGGACGGACCCGGACCGCGACGCCAGCACCGAGTGATACCGGCCGCCGAGCGGCGGCACGGAACGCGGTTCTTTTGCGCCTCCGTGGCGAACGCGGCGTATGGACGACCTGGAGTCGTTTCTGGCCTGCGAGCGGCCCGACGACGTGGCGCTGTTCGTCGCCGAGTCGTACGTCGACGACGTCGAACCGCTGACCGAGTACGGCGACCGCGTCGCGGACGGCGTCGTCATCGTCGTCGACGGCGAACGGGGGCGCAACGCCTTCCACGCCGCGACGGGCAACGACGCGATGGCCTTCGCCAAGCGGGCGATGGGCCGCGAGGGCACCATCGCGCGGGACCTGACCGGCGGGCACTGTCCCGACCGCGAGGACGACGTCGACGACGACCCCGAGGCCGACGACGAGGTGCCCGTCTGGGAGGACGCCGCCGACCACCGGACGAAGTTCGCCTTCGCGTTCGCCGAGGAACAGAACGAGGACGTCGAGGGCCTGTACGCCGAGGGCGACGTGATCCACGCCTACGCCCAGTGTTCCTGTGGGACCGCCTACTCCCAGAAGTGGTTGGCCGGCGAGCGCGTCGCCGAGGCCGACGCGTAGGCCGATGGCCCGCGTCGTCGCCGTCGGCTCCGCGCTGCTGGACCGCGTCTACTCGCTTTCGAACCTGCCGGAACCCGACGGCGGCGCGTTCGTCCGCGACGAGCGGACGGCCGTCGGCGGCGTCGCGGCCAACGTCGCCTGCGGCCTCGACCGCCTGAGCCACGACGCCGCCGTCGTCGCGCGCCTGGGCGACGACGCGGACGGGCGGACGGTTCGCCAGGACCTCGCCGAGCGCGGCCTCGCGGACGGCGTTCGCCTGGTCGACGGCGAGCGGTCGAGCTACACGATGGTCCTGCGCGGGCCCGACGGCGAGCGCATGATCGTCGCTGGCGGCGACAGCGTCCCGAACCTCCGACTCACCGACGCCGACCGCGAGCGACTGTGCCGGGCCGACGTCGTCTTCACCAGTGCCTACGCGCCGGACCCCGTCGTCGCCGAACTGGTCGCGATGTGCCGGGACGACGAGATCGCTGCACTCGCGTTCGACCTCGCCGGCCCCCTCGAAGAACTGGTCGACCGCGGGACGACGGCGGCGACCATCGACGACGCCGTGGCGACTGCCGACCTGGTCGTGGTCGGGACCGTCGCCGCACGGTCGTACGTCGACTGTGCGGGTGTCGTGGCGGCCCGCGAACTCGCCGACCGGGGAGCGGCCCGCGTCGCGGTCACTGCCGGCGACGACGGCTCGGTCCTCGCCGGGCGAGCGGTCGACGGCGTCGTCGATGTCCCGGCGTTTCCCGTCGAGACGGTCGACGCGACCGGTGCCGGCGACGCCTTCTCGGCGGGCCTGGTCGACGCGTGGGTGCTCCGAGGGGAGGACCCGCCCGCAGCCGGGCGGTTCGCGAGCGCGGCGGCGGCGCTGAACTGTCGCGGGGAGGGGGCCCGGGGCGGGCTGCCGGACCGGGACGCCGT
>CAZIVN010000002.1:0-26123 GCA_964542685.1 uncultured Halobacteriales archaeon | reverse complement strand
GGACGATCAAGCAGTTCCAGGGCGGCATGAGCGGCGACATGGAGCGGATGATGAAGCAGATGCAGGAAGGTGGCGGTCCGCCGGGCGGCGGTGGCGGCGGCTTCCCATTCGGCGACTGACGTGGTTCGCCTCGCCCGGTACGACGCGCTGGCGCTGACGGCGGCGATCTGGTTTCTCGCGAAGTTCCTCCGGTACGCCTTCCCGCCACTGTTCGGTCCGCTCCAGTCGGCGTACGGCGTCTCGAACACCGCGGTCGGGACCGCCTTCACCGGACTGATGCTCGCCTACGCCGCCACGCAGTTTCCCTCCGGCGCGCTGGCCGACCGGATCGGCGGCGTCCGGGTCGTCGTCGGCGGGGCCGTCCTCGCGGGCCTGGCGGCGCTGGTCCTCGCCGCGCCCTTGCCCTTCGCCGGCCTCGTCGCGGCGATGGTCGTCGTCGGCGTCGGGACCGGCGCCCACAAGACCGTGGCCGTTCGCCTGCTCTCGCGGGTGTACGCCGAACGGACGGGCCGGGCACTCGGAATCCTGGACACTGCAGGGGCGTTCGGGGGCGTCGTCGCACCCGCGGCCGTCGTCGTCGCGCTTGACTACGCCGACTGGCACGCCGTCTTCCTGGCCGGCGGCCTCGTCGTCCTCGGTCTGGCGGCCGCGTTCGCGGTCAGGGTGCCACAGCACGTCCCTGCACCGACGCCGGCCGCGAGGGCCGACGGCGACGGCGCGTACCGACGGCTGTTCGCCGACCGCCGTTTTCTCGTCTTCGTGGCGCTGACGCTCGCCTTTGCCTTCTCCTACTACGGCGCCGTCGCCTTCTTCCCGCTGTACCTCACCGAGGCCGCGGGCCTCTCGTCTGCGACCGCGAACCTCGTGTACGCCGCGCTGTTCGGCGCGAGTCTCGTCCAGTTGGCCACCGGTGCGCTCAGCGACCGCGTCGGCAGACTGCGCGTCGTCGGTGCGACGCTGAGCGTGGCGACCCTCGGGCTGGTGACGACGCTGGCGATCCCTGCGGGCCCGGTCCTGCCCGTCGCGGCTGCCGTCGTCGCCTTCGGACTCGGTGCCCACGGCTTCCGCCCGGTCCGCGGGGCGTACCTCGTCGACCTGGTTCCCGACACCGTCGCTGGCGGGGCCCTCGGAGTCGTCAGAACTGGGATCATGGGGGCCGGTGCGGTCGCACCGGCGGTCGTCGGTGCGCTCGCTGACGTCGTCGGCTTCCGGGCCGCCTTCGCCGTCCTCGCGGCGTCGATGGCCCTAGCTGTCGGGCTGTCTGGTGCCGTGTGGCTCCTCGACTGACTCCGTGTCCACGGTGAGGTTCAGATCCGTGACCAGCCGTTCGGTCGCCTCGCGCCCGGCGGTCCGCGAGACCGACAGCGGCGACACCGACACCTCGCCGTCGATCATCGCGCGGCGGTCGGTGCCGACGGGGTAGCGGTCGCGGTACTCGTCGGTCGCCGGGAACGGGTTCTCGAAGCCGACGACGCCCGGCCAGACGGTGTCCTGGAGTCGGACGACCTCGTCGCCCGGGTCGACGCCCTCTGGCACGTCGTCCGGATCGGCCTCGGGGTCCGTCCACTCGTGTTCGACGGTCAGGTCGTAGTCGTGGTGCGGGTCGGTCACCCGGAGGTGTGGGTCCGAGACGTCGAGGGGCGCGTTGACGTTCAACAGGTCGACGACATCGAACAGTTCGTCGTCGAACGCTCGCTCGACGATGGCGGCGCCGACCCGGGCGGGCCGCGAGAAGTCGTACTCCTCGGCGGGGAACGGGAAGAAGTCCTCGGCGTGGTAGGCGGAGACGGCCACGGCGTCGGTGTCGAGGAAGGCGGCCTCGACGCCGGCGCCGACGGTGCCCGAGCGCCCGACGACGTAGTTGCCGGCGTTGGGCCCGGAGTTGACCCCGGAGACGACGAGGTCGAAGTCGACGTCCAGGCCGCGCAGGCCGTAGGCAACGCAGTCGGCGGGCGTGCCCGCCAGGGCGTACCCCCAGGGGTGGCCCTCGCGGGTGACCGCGCTCGTGCGCGTGCGTCCGACGCCGCTCTGGTTGTCCGCAGGCGCCACGACGGTGACCTCGCCGACGGCGGTCAGTTCCTCGCGGAGCGAGGCGATGCCTGGAGCGTCGATCCCGTCGTCGTTCGTCAGGAGGATGTGTGGCTCGGAGTCGGCCATCGGTCGGACCTGTACGAACCGGTCGCTCGGGGGTGAGTCTTCCGGTTCGGTCCCGCGGGCCGTCCGAGCGTGACGAGGGAGCCCCGCGGCGACCGGCAAGAAGGCCTTTACCGGCGCCGCGTGAGAGGGTCGTGTATGCAGCGGCGACGCTACCTCCGGACGGTCGGTGCGGTCGCGGCGATCGGGTTCGCGGGGTGTTCGGGCGACGGCGGCAGCGGGGACGGTGACGGTGGCGACGGCGACGACGGCGGTGGCGGGACCGCCGAACGCGACGCTGCCTACTACATCGCACAGGCCGTCTCGCAACTCAACACCGCCGCCATCGCCCTCGCGGACTACCAGGACCGGTTCAGCGAGGGCAACGACGACGAGATTGAGTTCGACGAGGAGCAACAGGCCGAACGGCTGAGTACGGCCCGGTCGGCGCTGGACAGTGCGGCGTCGGAGAACCCGAGCGACGAGGAGGCCGCACAGATCGAGGGCCTGCGAGCGGCTGCCGACGCGCTGGAATCGGCGTCGAGTGCCATCTCGGAGTTGCGGATCGCGACGGACGAACTGGACGAACTGGAACCGGCGATCAGAGACCGGGACTTCGCGACGGCCCGCCAGCGGCTCTCGGCGCCGGCCGACCGGGTCTCGGCCGTCGCCGAGAGCATCGGGTCTGCGAGCCGGCGCCTGAACGAACGGGACGCCGAGCGCATGGCGGCGACGAACCTCCGCTACGCCGAACTCCGGGACGGGATCACCGAACTCGCCGATCTGACCGGATCGTTCGACCAGTTGCTGACCGGCTACGACCACATGATCGCCGCCGGCGAGCGTCTCACGACCGCGAGAGACCAGTTCGACGAGGAACGGTACCGCGACGCCCGGTCGACGCTCGGCGAGGGCGAGACGGCCGCCGCGAACGCCCAGTCGACCTTCGAGACCGGCAGGGAGGACGCCCCGGAGCGACTCGCCCCGCGCTTCGAGACCGGCGTCTGTCGCTCGGGGCACCTCTCACAGTCCATCAGTCTGCTCGACGACGCGGTGTCGGCGGCGCTCGACGGCCGGCGCGAGGACGCGTCGGACCTGCGTTCGGAGGCCGAACGGGAGTTCCAGGCGATCGAGGACTGCTGAGAGCGGCGTCGGTCCGTCCGCTCCCGCGTCCCGGAACTGGCGTGGCACCTTTACTCCCGTAGCCCGAACGGCCACCGATGACAGCGAGGGGACGTCTCCCGCGGTCGCTCGTTCCGCCGCCGGCGGTCGTCGACTGGTGTCTGCTGGGCACCGTCGTCCTGTCGGTCGGCACCGGCCTGTACAGCCTCGTCGTCGGCCGGCGAGCGGGCGCGTGGATCTTCCTCCTGCACGCCGTCGCCGGGGTGTGGCTGATCGGACTCCTGGGCTGGAAGTTCCGGCGGGTCGCCGGTCGGCTGACGGGGTCGTGGACCTACGAGACGGTCGTCTCGGTGGCCCTGGCGACGACGGCCATCGCCGCGATAACGACGGGGCTGTACTGGGTGCACGGCGACCTCGTCAGGGTGCTCGGCGGGACCTGGACGCTGCTGACGCTGCACGCCGCCCTCGGCGTGTCCGTGGTCCCGTTGCTCGCGTGGCACCTGCGCCACCGCTTTCGGCTGCCGCGCCGGACCGAGGTCACCGACCGGCGGGCCGTCCTGGGCGTCGGGGCGACGATCGCCGCCGGCGCGGTCGTCTGGCGCCTCCAGACCGCGCTCAACGCCGCGCTGGGCCTGGCGGGCGAGTCCCGGCGGTTCACCGGCTCGAAGGAGGACGGGACCGACGCCGGCAACGAGTTCCCGGTGACCTCCTGGGTCGCCGACGACCCGGACCCGGTCGACGCCGCCGACTGGTCGCTGACCGTCGAGGGGCTCGTCGAGCGGGAGCTGGAACTGTCCCGCGGGGCGCTGTCCCCGGGCGACCGCGGGGCTGGCGGCGACGCCGAGGGGCTGCCGACCGCCGACGAGCGGGCGCTGCTGGACTGCACGTCCGGGTGGTACTCCGTCCACGACTGGTCGGGGACCCGCGTCGGGGACCTGCTGGACGCCGCCGGACTCCAGGACGGCGCGGCGTGGGTCCGCTTCACGTCGGTCACCGGCTACCGCTGGAGTCTTCCGCTCGACGAGGCTCGCGAGGCCGTCCTCGCGACGACCGTCGACGGCGAACCGCTCTCGCACGGGCACGGCGCACCCCTGCGCCTCGTCGCGCCCGGACGCCGCGGCTTCCAGTGGGTCAAGTGGGTCGAGCGCGTCGAGGTGCGCCGCGAACGGGACCCCGGTCAGTGGGTCGCGACGCTGGTGAGTGGGTTCGACTGATTCGATATCCGAGTTTGAACGGATTTGTTTCGTACAATTTTCCACCGATCTTTTCCGTTGGACTCGACAAACGCCCGGCGGAGGCACAGAATGAGTGCGCTCCAAAAAATCAAGTCAGTTGTCCCGGGCCTCGAAGATGATACGACGACCTACGAGTGTCAGAACTGCGATACGACGTTCCAGTCGGAGAGCCCCCCAGATCGGGTGACGTGTGTCGACTGCCTCTCCGGCAGCGTCGAACCCGTCGAGGACTAACGGCATCGCGAGCCGTCTATCCGTCGGAGGCCGTCTATCCGTCGCGTCGACCGACCAGCGTCGCGAGCGTCGCCAGCGACGGCACCGTCGCGGTGTCTGCCTCGCGGTCCAGGTGGACCGCCTCGAACCCGGCCTCGCGAGCGCCCTCGACGTCGCCCTCGCGGTCGTCGCCGACCAACACGTGCCGGTCGGCGTGGACTCGCTCGCGGGCCGCGTCGAAGATGGCGGGGTCGGGCTTGACCGTCCCGACGTCGTTCGACGCGACGACGGCCTCGAACCGGTCCTCGATCCCGTGTCGCTCCAGTTTCGCCCGCTGGAGGTCCGGGACGCCGTTCGTGAGGACGCCCAGCGGTCGGTCCGCGACTGCGTCCAGGACGGCCTCGACGCCCGGCACGAGCGCCGTCGCGTCGAGTTCGCGCTCGACCAGTTCGTCGACGACGCGAGCGGGTGCCGGCGCGTCCTCGACCGGTTCCAGCGCGGCCGCCATCCCGCGGCGGTACGGGTCCGCTCTACAGGCTGCCAGCGCCTCGAAGAACCGTTCCCTGTACCGCTCCGTCAGCCGGTTCGACGAGTAGCCCAGACGGGCCTCGAACGTCTCCTCCAGCAGTTGCCCGTACGGCCGTTCGAGATGGATCAGCGTCCCGTCGAGGTCGAACCAGACCGCCGTGGTCACGACCGCCCGCCCCCCTCGACCGGGCGGCCGTCCTCCGTCGGGGGGGCGACGTGGTCGATCAGCGTCTCGACGTCGGGTTCGTCGACCTGCACCGTCACGTCGACGGTACCGAGTTCGTCGTCGTCGTCGACGGCGAAATTGACGACGCCCTCGAAGGCGGCACCTTTCTTCAGCGAGAAGGTGAACCGGTCGCCCTCGCGGGTGTCGAAGAACACGCCGCGGGCGGTGTCGAGGATCTCCTGGCGGTGCAGCCCCTCGGAGAACGCCGACAGCGAGTGGGTCTCCGCGACGATCAGGCCGGGCCGTTCCTCGACGTCGGCCTCGGGGAACACGTTCGTGACGGCGTCGCGCACTCGGTCGGTCACCTCGGTGTCCGCCACCGGTGCCTCGATCCGGACCGTCGCGCGGTAGGCGAGGTCAGTCACGCTCGCCCTCCAGACGGGGCCCGTCCAGTAGCGTCTCGATTCGCCGGCGGAACGCCGCCAGGCTGTCGGTGTTCTCGACGGTCACGTCCGCCCGGTCCATCGCCTCTCCCATGCCGAAGCCGAGTTCGCGCTCGTCGCGCGCTTCCAGTGGTTCGACGTCCGGGTCGTCGCGCCCCCGGTCGTCGATCCGCTCTCTGCGCACCTCGAACGGCGCCTCGATGCTCACGAGGACGAAGTCCTCGCCGAAGGCCTCGCGGAAGCGTTCGACCTCGACGTCCGACCGGATGCCGTCGACGAGGACCGTCTCGGCCTCCGCCAGACGCTCGCGGATCATCGGCAGCGACCGCTGTGCGATGGCGTCCGGTCCGTTCTCGTCGCGCAACGCGACGGCGATCTCCCCGTGGTGTTCCGCCGGGTCCAGCCCCCGGTCGCGACACTCCTGGCGGATCACGTCCCCCATGGTCACGACCGGGACGTCCTGTTCGCGGGCCACCGCGGCGGCCTCGCCCTTCCCGCTGCCGGCCAGTCCGACCGTCCCGATGACTCTCATTGCCTCCGGGTAGTCCCGAGTCGCGCTTAAGACCTGTGTCTGCCGTCGCGAGCGTGTGTTCCCGTCTCACACTGCGGGGGATTCCCAACGGTTTTTGCCTACAGCGTCGCTACGGGGCGGCGAGGGCACGTAGCTCAGCTCGGACCAGAGCGTCGGACTTCTAATCCGATGGTCGTGGGTTCGAATCCCACCGTGCTCGTGAACCCGCCGAGCGACAGCGAGGCGTGGTGAACGCCCGAGGTGGGTTCGAACCCTGCCAGTCGCAGCGGCCGAGCGAAGCGAGGCCGACCGTCTGGCTCCGGTTCGAATCCCACCGTGCTCGTCCACTTTTTACTTCGTCGGGTTCGCTCGCTGCGCTTGCGAACCACTCCTCGTAAAAACGTGGGGAAAAACACCTCCTCGCTCACTTCGTTCGCTCGGAGAGAAACCGCGCCTCCCTACGGTCGGCGCGGTACGTTCGTTGGTTCGAACCCTGCCAGTCGCAGCGGTACGTTCGCCGTCCACAACCGTCCCAAACCGCTTTCCCGCCGGCTCCCCTCACTCCGACCGTGAGCCGCGATCCCTGCGACGCGTGTGGCACCTACGTCCAGATATCCGGGGGCATCGCCGACCTCTGGACGTTCGCGGACGACGAGGCAGGCGGGATGACCCTGGAGTTCGCCGCGGACGGGACCGAGCACTTCCTCTGTTTCGACTGCATCGAACGACTCCCGGACGACCCGACCGCCGAGGACGTCGCTGCGATCGACGAGGCGGAGTAGGGACTACGACTCGTCGTCCTCGGTCGCGTACACGAGTCTGACCCCGTCGACCGTCGTCTCGACCCGGAAGCCCCCACGGGCCGAGAGGTCAACCGCGTCGTCGGGAATCGCGTCGCGGCTGTCGGTCAGGTAGAAGGTCGGCGACCCGCCCTCGGAGACGGCGTAGACGTACAGGGTGTCGCCGGTTTCGATCCGGCTGTCGGTCGTGACGACGCCCTCTCGCTGGACGGCGCCCTCGCGGTACAGTTCGAGGTCGGTGTTGAACCGCAGCGCCGTCCCCTCGCTGTGGGTGAGTTGCACCGCTCGTCCGTCGGCGACGTACTCCGCGTCGAGGCGCGGCGAGTCGGTGTACCAGTCCGGCGGGGCGGCGGAGATCGAGCCGATGTTGTCAGTGGTGAGGCGGAACCGTTCGACGTAGGAGGCGCTCTCGCGATCGCGACGGAACTCCGCGTCGACCGACATCTCGGTCACCAGTCCGTTCTCGGTGACGTAGGCGGTCCCGCTCAGGCCGAGCAGTTCCCGGTTCTCGCCTTCGAAGCCTGTGTCGATGATTCCCTGGAGGTTCCGATCGGTGAGGTTCAGGACGAACACGGCGCGGCCGTCCCGGACGGTCGTGCCCTCGACTTCCCACTGTCCGATGGCGAAGTACGTCTCGATCTGGGTTTCGGTCCTGGCGATCGTTCGCAGCGCGAGGTCCCGTTCGTTGGTGTCCCCGGTCGTGACGGTTCGAGCCGTCGTCGACTCGTTCTCGAACCGGTAGGTCGCCCGTTCGCCGTCCGTCCAGTACGCGTGAGTTCCGCTGTCGTTCCGAATCTCGACGCGCTTGCCACCGGAGCCGTACTGTCCGATCCAGAGCCGGCGATCCTCGGTGTCGGTTTCGCGCCAGCCGAGGTACTGCGTGCCCGAGCGTTCGGTCATCGTCGAGACGTGGCCGTCGACGAGCGCCGCCGGATCGGTGACCTCGCCGTCGGTGAGGGTGATCCCCGGCGGCGAGGAGAGCGTGTCGGGGTCCTGGGGCGTCGCCGTCGGGGTGGCCGTCCCGTCGGTCGGTTCGTCCGTCCCCGGCGGGCCCGTGGCCGTCGTCCCCGGCCCGTCGGGTGCGGTCGTCTCGCCCGTGGACGTCCCCCCGTCACCGGGGCCGTCGGGGGCGGTCGTCTCTCCGCCCGGTTGTCCGCCAGGACCGCCGGTGCCCGTGGTCTCCATCTCGGTACTGCCCGTGTCGCCGCCGTCGCCACCACCACCGCCGCACCCCGCCAGTACCACGAGTGCGACGACCAGCAGTGTCCGGACCGGTCGGCTCATGACCAGTACATGAGCAAGGGCTGTCTTAGAACTTTCCTGCGGTTCGGGGGGTACCGATGGGTTCTTGCCCGCGGGGCACCCCCGCTCGAACGGTGCAGGTCGACCGCATCTTCGAGTCGTTCCCCGCGCCGTCGTACCGCGGCAACCAGCGAGCGGCGCTCGAACGGATCCACGACGCGTTCGCGGCCGGCAACGAGGTGGTCCTCGTCCAGGCGCCGACCGGGAGCGGCAAGTCCCTCCTGGCGCGGGCCGTCGCCGGGTGTGCGGACACACCGGACGACGTGTCGCCGGCCGAACCGACGGGCGCCTACTACACGACCCCGCAGGTGTCCCAGCTCGACGACGTGGCGGCCGACGACCTGTTAGAGGACCTGAACGTGATCCGCGGGAAGTCGAACTACAGCTGTATCCTCCCGGGCGAGGAGGACACGCCGGTCGACCGGGCGCCCTGCGTGCGAGAACGGGGGTACGACTGCTCGGTGAAACACCGGTGTCCGTACTTCTCCGACCGCGCCATCGCCTCGAACCGCGCCATCGCGGCGATGACGCTCGCGTACTTCATGCAGACCGCCGGCTCGGAGGTGTTCCGGGCCCGCGACGTCTGCGTGATCGACGAGGCCCACGGCCTCGCGGAGTGGGCCGAGATGTACGCGACCGTCGAGATCGGTCCTCGGACGGTGCCAGTGTGGGACGACCTGGACGTGCCCGAGGTCGAGGGCGTCGAGCGAGCCGTCGACTACGCAGACCGCCTCCGGAACGTCTGCCGGCGACGCAAGGACGACCTGCTGGCCGCCGAGGAACTGACGCCCGCGGAGGCCGCCGACAGGGACCGCCTGGGGGAACTGGTCTCCGAACTCGGCTGGCTGGTCGACGACTACCGCGACCCGGACAGCGCGACGACGTGGCTGGTCGACCAGCGGGAGTCCGGCGCTATGTCGATCAAGCCGATGAACCCCGAGCGGTACCTGCGACACACCGTCTGGGACCGGGCGAACCGCTTCTGTCTGCTGTCGGCGACCATCCTCGACAAGGCCTCGTTCTGTCGCGGCGTCGGCCTCGACCCCGCCGACGTGGCGATGGTCGAGGTCGACCACACGTTCCCCGTCGAGCACCGCCCGCTCCGGGACGTCACCTGCGGGAAGATGACCTACGAGCACCGGTCGGAGACGCTGCCGGAGATCGCCCGAACCCTCGTTCGGGTCCTGGCGGCACACCCGGACGAGAAGGGGATCGTCCACTGTCACTCCTACGGGATCCAGGAGCGACTGGCCGACCTGCTCGCGGACTTCGGCGTCGACGGCCGGATCAGGACCCACGACCGCGACGGCCGCGACGCCGCCCTGGAGCAGTGGACGGCGAGCGACCGCCCGGACGCCTTCCTCTCGGTGAAGATGGAGGAGGCGCTGGACCTGGAGTGCGACCTCGCCCGCTGGCAACTGCTGTGCAAGGCGCCGTTCGCGAACACCGGCGACTCCCGGGTGGCCTACCGCCTGGAGGCGGGCCAGTGGGACTGGTACTTCCGGACCGCCCTGCGGACGGTGATCCAGGCGTGTGGCCGGATCGTCCGGACGCCGGAGGACTACGGCGTGACCTACCTCGCGGACTCGAGTCTGCTCGACTGCTTCGACCGCGCGGCGGGCGCGACGCCGGACTGGTTCGCCGACCAGGTCCGGCGCATGGAACGGCCGGACCTGCCCGACTTCGACCCCGAGGCGGCGCTGTCGGGCGTCCCGGAGACGCCCGGCGCCGGCCGTTCGTCGGCCACCGGGTCGCGGGCCCGCGGCCGCCGGAACAACCGCGACGGCGGCGCCGGGGGTCGCTCCTCGCGGTCGAACGGGACCGGATCCGGCGGCGACAGGACTGCCGACGGGGACGACGAGGCCGACACCGACCGGACCCGGTCGCCGGTCGCCGACGTCTGGGAGACCGAGTGACCCTCGCGACAGGAAGTTTATATCGCTCCGGGGCCTCGATTCGACGATGGGACTCTTCGAGAAGGCGGGCCGACGGTTCGAACAATTCAAGCAGAAAGCGACGTCGGCGGCCGAGGAACAGGCCGACTACGAGTGTTACGCCTGTGGACACCGGTTCTACGCGGACGGCGACGAGTGCCCGGAGTGTGGCTCCGAGGCGGTCGCTCCGGCGGAGGACGACGGCGAGACATCGGCGGCCGACGCCGAGTCACCGGTCGCGGACGCCGGCGACGCGGGGGCAGACGAGGCCGACGCAGCGACTGTGGAGTCGGGCGACGGCGGCACCGGGACGGCCCCGGACGACGCCGAGTAGTCTTCTTTCGGGGGGTTCATACGGTCTCGTTTCGCTGTGTCCCGGTGAGCACGGGTACGGCGCCGGTGCTCACCGACAATCGATGAAACGAGACCGTATCAGAACAGCAGCGACCCCGCGTACGCGATGGATGACCCGATCATCAGTACGGTGAGCACCACCGCGACGATCTGTTGACGGTCCATACCCCCCGTTGGACCGCCGCCGGCATGAATCTCCCGGCTCCACGTCCCGGTCAGTCCTCGTCCCCCGACCGCCGCCGACGGAGGCCGGCCGCGACTGCGGTCCGCGGCAGCGTCCGTCCCGGCGTTCACCGGAGCCCGGACAGGTCGTCGAGGATGCGGTCGACCGGCGGGTTCGCCCCGGTGTAGGCCCGTTCGACGTACCCCTCGGCGTTGACCAGCAGGACCAGCGACAGGTGGGTGAACCCGTACCCGTCGTGGTGGTCGCCGTCGCCGGCCGTCGTCGCGCTGCCGGCAGTGGTCGCCGTCGCGTCTCCGCCGCCGCCAGTCGCCGTCCCGCCCCCGGTCCCGGTCGCGGTCCCAGTCCGGTCGTCCCGGCGGTACCGGACGCCGAACCCGTCGGGGTGTGGCTCGGCGACGACGGTCCGCGTCCGGTCCGGGCCGCCGGCCCGCAGGAAGTGCCAGTTGCCGGCCGAGAGGTCGACGTCGCGTTCCTCGGCGTACGCCTCGAACCGCTCGGCGTCGTCCCTGGCGGGGTCGAAGGTGAGGTCGAGGAAGGTGACGGCGTCGCCGTAGCCGTTCGCCGCGGCGTCGTCCTGGACCCGCTTCAGCGCCTGGGTCAACAGCGGACAGACGTTCCGGCAGTTGGTGAAGATGAACGTCAGGAGGTACGGCGTCTCCACGTCTCGGACGTCGACGTCGGTCCTCGCGACCGGATCGGTCAGCGTCACGTCGGGCACACGCTGGCCGTAGCCGGGGTAGGGGAGGTTCTCGGGGTCGCGGCCGTCGTCCGGCGGCGAGAGGCTGACGTCGGGATTCCCGTCGTTCCCCAACAGGCCGCTACAGCCGGAAAGCGCCGTGACACCGGCGGCGCTCCCGACGCCGGCGATCCCGCGGAGGTAGCTCCGACGATCCATGCTCGGACGTTCGACTGGGCGCGTTTATGTGTCGCGATACGGGCCGCTCGGGCGGCGCTCTCGCACGAGCGGCGGCCTCGGGTGTCCCACGCCCGCTCGTCCTCCCGGCGGTCAGTGTCACCCCACGACCGCGTCGACGACCACGTGGTCGACGCCCTCGCTGTGTGACTTCACGTGCCGTCGCTCCGTTCGCCGGACGGTCCGCCCGGCGTCGGCGGCCGCCGCGCGCAGGCGGTCGCTCGTCCGGCCCAGTTCCGCCTCGGGGACGGCGGCGTGGCAGTGGACGGTACCACCGGGCGCGACGGCCTCTATCGCCGCGTCGAGGTAGTCCGGGGCCTCGTAGTGCCCCATCACGACGCGGTCTGCGCCCTCGACGGCGACCTCCCGGCAGTCGGCGCGGTAGGGTCTGATCCGGTCGGTGACGTCGTTGAGCGCGGCGTTCTCGATGAGGTGGCGAAAGGCGACGGGCCGAATCTCGGCGGCGGTGACCTCGGCGCCGGCGACGGCCATCGGGAGCGCGAAGTATCCGATCCCCGCGAACATGTCGAACACGTGCTCGTCGGCCGCGACGACCTGCCCCATGTGCTGGCGTTCGGCCTTGTTGCCCGGCGAGAACATCACCTCCGCGAGGTCCAGGCCGTAGCGGACCCCGCCCTCGAGGTGGACCGTCTCGGTGTCGCCCTCGCCGGCGACGACCCGGACGGACGGCTCCCGGCGTCGCCCGTCGATGCCCTCGCGGGCCAGGACGGTGTCGGCCTCGCCGTGCAGTTCCAGGAGCGCCTCGCCGACGGTCGTCTCGTCGGGGACGTCCGCGAAGTCCGCGAGAACGACGGTACCGATGACCGCCCAGGACGACGGCGCCCGTGCGATCCGGTCGGCACCCCACCCCCGCTCCCGGAGGATGTCGTCCAGGCCGCGCCGCCGCGTCGGCAGGGCGACAGGCTCGACGCGGTCGACGCCTTCCACCGCCGCGACGCGCTCCCGGTCGGGCGCCGCGACGACCGGCATCGCGACCCGGTCGTCGTCGACGGGTTCGACTCGACGGGTGTCGTCGTACACGCCGGCCTCGCGCAGGGCCGCGATGGCCGCCTCCGTGCGCTCTCGGTCGACGACGGCGGCCAGTCCCGGGTCGTCCTCAGTCATCTTCGGGGCCGTCCTCGCCCGCGTCGGACGGGAGCACGTGCAGTCCCTCGCGGTGGCGCAACACGCGGACGGTGTCCGCGTCCGTGTCGAGGTAGTCCGGACGCGCGACGGTCACCGACTCGTAGGTCTCCGGATCGAGTATCTGGACGGCGTGGTCGTCCTCGACGGCGACCAGCGTGGTCTCCTCGCCGTCCTCGACCCGGCCCAGCACCGTCGCCGGCGGGTGGTCGCCGTCCTCGTAGGTCGCCTCGAATCGCTCGCCGGTCGTCAGGCGCCGACCCTTGAGGTTCCCGCGGACGCTCGCGACCAGGACGGGCCCGCCGTCGTCGCCGTCCAGGGAGAGGACGTCGCCCGGCCGGTACGGCGGGAGGCGGGCGACGTAGGCCATCCGGTAGACCCGTTCGCCGTCCTCCTCGGTGATCAGGCGCCGGGACTCGGAGACCGACCCGCCGAACTGGCGGACCACCCGTTCGGCGATGGCACGGCCGATCTGACTGGTCGACACCTTCACGTCGAGGCCGTCGTCGGTCTCGCCGACCTCCGTGACGAAGGCACCCCGATCGCCTTTCGCCTCCCGGTCGGCGACGTAGTCCCGTGCGATCTCCTCTGCGCGTTCGACCTCTTCGGGGGTCGGCGTCCGCTCTGCGGCCCGGACCTGGACGGTCGCGGCGTAGGACCCGCCGGCGATCCGGCCACACCGTTTGCAGGTCTCGCGGGCGATCTTCACGGGGACGACGACGCTCTCCTCGCGGACGGTCCCCCGAACGACGCCCTGAAACCGGCAGTGCATCCGGATCGTCGTCTCGTCGACCTGTTCGGGCCGGACCTCCCAGGAGACCTCCCGGGCGTCGACGTGGACCGCGAGTTCTTCCGAGACGGCCTCGACGCCGACGTCGGTGTAGTCCCGCGCGCCGACGTCGACCCAGCGGTTGCCCTGGTGGACCGCGCCACATTGCGAACACACCCGGACCTCGACGCGGTCGGGGGCGTCGACGAACTCGAAGCCCTCGAAGTAGCAGTCGTCACAGAGGTCGACCCCGCTGTCGCCGTGGGGGTCCTCGGCCCCGGGCAGCGGCCGGTCCCGGTCGACGGTCGCGCCACACCGGGGACAGAAGCCTCGGGAATCGCTCATGGGGGCTGGGTAGTGGTGCCACGCGCAAAAGCGGCGCGACTCGACGATACCGGTCAGAGCACGTCTGAACCGTCGCCGAGACGGATACGAACTCCTCGAAAGCCCCCGCCGCGCTGCGGTCCCACGACTCGCTGCGGTCCTCGGACTCCGTCCTGCGGTCCTTGCGTCGTCGGGGTTCCCGCAGCGCGGCGGCCCCTTTCAGTCCCACCCATACCGGTTGGGAAATCAGCGTCGGGCGGGAATGAAAGGGGCGCCTCGCTGGAGGAAGGCGGGCGACGGTGAGCCGAACGAAGTGAGGCGAACGACGGGAGAGCGGAGCTCTCCCGGATCAAGCACGCGAGCGATGCGAGCGCGCGCAGCGAGCCCCCCGACTCCAGCGAGGCGGGGCTTTCGAGGTGGTCACGGCGGTCGCGGAATACCACTCTCGGGCACATCTCGTCACGACCCCGTCCGGGACCGGGCGGTTCAAGACTGCCCCGTCCCAACTCCCGACGATGGGAGACGACTCCGAGGCGTACCGCGGCGTGTTCGGCGCGATTCCGTACGCGGCGCGGACGAGCGACTCCTGGCTGTTCCGGGCCTACGCCGCGGCTGGGTCCTTCGTCGCGGCCGCGCTGACGCTGCTGTTCGCACTCGCCGTCGTCGGCGTGTTCGCCGCGACGACGGGCGGCCGCGGCGGGACGTTCTCCTTCAGCCGTGCGTTCTTCGTGTTCGTCGGGTTGCTGATCGTCGCACCGCTGCTGGCACCGATCCTCTCGGTCGCCAGAAAACACCGCCGTGGGGCGGGCGAGACGGCCTACGACCGGACGATGGGCGGGCTGGGCGTTGCGTTGCTCGTCTCGCTGTACGCCGGCCTCGTCGCGACGGTTCCGCCCGAGCAACAGGAGTCCTACGGCGGCGTCGGTGCGGCCCTGGTCGAGGCGCTGTACGACCTGCCACAGGCCGCCGGTCTGGCGTTCCCGGGCGTCGTCAGCGTCCTGATCCTGGCGTACCACCTGCAACGTGGCCGGGTCTGATACGGTTTAGTTTCACTGTTTACCGGTGATCGCCCGTACGGTACCAGCGATCACCGGTAATAGATGAAACTAAACCGTATGAGACGACCCTGGGACCGGGGACTCGCTCCCGGTCTTCGCGGTATCGCCGCACCGACCCCTCGACGGTCTACCGACCGATGAGCCCCGCCCCGATCTCGTCGAAATCGACCACGTCGCCACCGTACTCGTCGGCGAACGCCGCCGCGTCGTCCGCCTCGGAGAACGGCACGAAGTCCGGCCCCATCGCGCCCTGGACGTCGCTCCCGACGACGTACTGGAGTTCCTCGGCCGGAGCGAACGACGACGGCTCGGTGTGCGACGAGATGGTGGTGGCGCCGCTCTCGTCCGAGACGTCGTACTCGACTGCCGAGTAGTCGGTGACGTAGGCCGCCGTCCTCGACCAGCCTCGCTCTTCGCGTTCGATCTTGTACGGGAAGAAACACTGTTTGAGCGCGTCGAACCGCGCCGGGAGCGGGTGTCCCGCCGGTGTTTCGTCCTCGTAGAACAACTGGCCGTTCGGCCCGGGGTGTTTGTCGATCACCATCCCGCAGACGTCACAGTCCTCGCCGCCCCCGAGTGACTGGGGGTCGGGTGCGTCGGTCCCGCCGTCGCCCAGCGGATTCACCGCGTCGAGACAGCCGGCCAGCGAGGCGACGACGCCGGCGCCGGCCGCACCCAGGACCGTGCGGCGCCGGGGTCCCGCCGCCGACTCGCGGGCCAGCGAGGACGAGCACCGCCGTTCGTGGTCGCCGGGGCCCGGCGTGCCGCTGTCTGTCGAACACATCGTACCGGAGCTTCGAACCGCAGACAACTAAGTGTCACATTCGTTCTCACGTTTTGGGAACGGACGAACCGTACATACGGCGACGACCGCCTACTCCCCATAGACGAGAGGGAGGGCATGAACCCGAAACCCGTCCTCGCGGCACTGGTCGTCGTCCTCGCCGTCAGCGGCGCCTCCTTCGTCGTCGACAGGGGCTCGAGCGGTCCCGAACCGGTCGCATTCGACGACACCGTCCGGCGGGGGATGACCGCCGCGGCGACGCTGGCGGCCGAGGAGCGGGGCGTCTCCATCCCCCGGGCCGAGGTGTTCTACTCGCAGTACCGCTACGTGATCGGCTACTACGGGATCACGACCCTGGTCGACGAACTCGACCGGGCGGGGAACGCCCGCCAGTTCGGTCGCCCACTGGCCGTGTACGTCAGCGACTACACTGGTGCCCAGGCGCGTGTCGGCGAGGACGGTATGCTCCGGTTGCCGGAGACGCGCTCGTTGACCGTCGACTGGGTGCGCGCGTCCGACGCTCACTTCGTCGTGGGGAGCGAGGCACACACGCCGACCGGTCCGGCGGTAGTCCCGTTCTCGGATCGGTCGGCCGCAACCGACTTCGCTGCCGAGTACGGCGGGACGGTCCTGGACTGGACGGCGGTCAGATCGACCTCGTTCGACACCGCCACCCGGACCCGCGACGCGTTTCGCGAGGCCGTGCGCGACCGGCACGCCTGGGCCGACGACAGGGTCGCCGACGCCCGCGCGTTGCGCGACAGACCAGTCTCCGTGACCGTCGGCGAGGACGGCGTCGAGACGCTCTCGGCCGCCGTCGACGCGGCACCGCCCGACACCACCGTCTACGTCCCGCCGGGGACCTACGACGCGAACGTCACCGTTGACAAGCCGTTGACAATCAAGGGGGCGGGCGAAGCGACCCACCTCCGTGGCGACGGGACGGGCACGGTCGTGACCGCGACGGCGGACCGGGTCGCGGTGACCGACCTCCGAATCTCCGGCGTCGGCGGGACGGCATCCCCGGACAACGTCTCGACGAACCGATCCGGCGGGTGGGACTACCGGATCGAACTCGGCTACGGTTACGGCGACGCGGGCGTCGCGCTCGCTGGGTCGAACGATTCGCTCGTCGCCGACGTCGCCGTCGACACGCCGACCAACGGCGTCCTCGTTCGGAACAGCCAGCGAGCGGTCGTCGACGACGTCCGCGTGAACGGGAGCGACGACTGGCGGGAGGGGTTCATGGGCGTCATGGTGATGCGCTCGCGGGTCGTCGTCCAGAACTCGACGTTCGTCGGCGGCCGGGACGGGGTGTACACGCACGTCTCGGACGGCCTCGTCGTCCGGCACAACCGGTTCGTCGGGGCGGACGCGATGCGCTTTGGCGTCCACGAGATGTACACCTCCGACACCCTCGTCGCGAACAACACCGTCACCGGGACGCGGACCGGTATCATCGTGATGACGCGCCCGAGCGACAACCTGATCGTCGACAACGACGTGCGCGACAGTTACTCCGGCATCAACGTCGCGGGACGGGCGTCCTACGTCGCCGGGAACGTCGTCGCGAACAACCACTACGGCCTGGAGGCGCCCTCGCGGACCTCGCTGTACGAGCGCAACGTCGTGGCCGGCAACGACGTCGGCATCCGCTCGTCGTCGCTCGTCCCCACCAACCGCGTCGTCGCGAACGACTTCGTCGACAACGGGCGGTCAGTCGGAACGAACCTCGGCCCCCTCCGGGTCTGGACCGGGGCGAACGGCGGCAACTACTGGGACGACGCACCGGGGACCGACCGGGACGGCGACGGACTGATCGACCGGACGTACCGCCCGACCGGCCCCGTCGACGGCCTGGTCGGCGAGGCACCCGGGGCGGGCACGCTCGCCCACTCGCCCGCACTGTCGGCGGTCCGGGCGCTCCAGGGCGTCGTGCCGGGGCTCAGACCCACCGGCGTCGTCGACGAGGCTCCCCGCGCGGAACCGGTCCGTCCGGGGGTCGTCGAGAACGTCACCGCAGAGAGGACGGGAGGCGAGCGGCGGTGATCCAGAATCATGTCTGACACGCAGACGGTACCGGACGACGACGCGACAGCCGACGATGCAACGCCAGTCCTGGAGGCGACGGACCTCGGCCACGCCTTCGGCGACGTGGACGTGTTCTCCGGCGTCGACGTCTCCCTCTCGGCGGGCACCGTCACGGCGGTCGTCGGCCCGAACGGGTCGGGCAAGACGACGCTGCTCAGAGCGATCCTCGGCCTGTTCATTCCGGACTCGGGCGCGGTAACGCTGACGGCCGACCCCGACGTCGACCGTCGGATCGGCTACCTCCCACAGAACCCGGCGTTCAGGGGTCGGTTCACCGTCGCCGAGACGCTCCGGTTCTACGCGTCGCTCCTCGACGCCGACGTCGACGTGCCGGCCGTGCTCGACCGGGTCGGCCTGTCGGACGTCCGGGACCGACGAGTGGCCGCGCTGTCCGGCGGGATGGTCCGTCTGCTCGGGATCGGGCAAGCGATTCTCGGCCGGCCACCGGTGGTCGTCTTCGACGAGCCGACGGGTGACCTGGACCCGCGCATGACGGAGTACGTGTTCGACGTGATCGCCGATCTCGCGGACGACGGGATGACCGTCCTGCTGGCGACCCACGACCTCTCTGGTGCCGCCGCCGCCGACAGCGTTCTCCTGCTCGACCGCGGCTCGATCGCCGCACGAGGATCGCCGGTCGACCTCCGGGAGCGGACCGACAGCGACCACCTCCGGTCCGCGTTCCTCTCGCTCACCGGCCGCGACCCGTCCGACGACGACGTGGCGGGGCCGCGCCCGGTGTCCGTCGACGAAACGGGGAGTGAGGGGCGATGAGTGCAGCCTCGCGCGACCGCCTGTTCGCCGTCGCCGGCCGGGAACTGTCGACCGTGGCCAGGACCCGGGCGTTCCTGTTGCTGGCCGCCGGGTTCGCTCTGATCGTGACTGCTCTGGCCTGGACCGCCGGTAGCGTCGGCTACGTCCCGATGGTCCTCGACCTTCTCACACCGGTCGAAGTGCTGGTACCGGCGCTGGCGCTCGCCTTCGGCTACCGGTCGATCCTCGGCGACGCCGAGCGGGGCGAACTGGACCTGATCCGGTCGTACCCGGTCGAGCGCCCGACGTTCGTCTTCGGCGTGTACCTCGGTCGTGCGGCCGCACTGCTCGTCGCGGTGCTCGTTCCGCTGCTCGCCGTCCCCGCGTTCGTGGCGGTCTCACCGAGTACGCGAACGAGCGTCGTCGCGTCACACTCCGCGATGGGGTCGCCGCTGGTCTACGTTCGGTTCGTCTTTCTCACCGCCGTCTTCTCGCTGGTGGCGATGGCCGCCGCGATCCTGGTCTCCGCGACTGCGCGGTCGACCAGGGCCGGCATCGCGGTCGCCGTCGCACTCGGCGCCGCGCTCGTTCTCGGGTTCGACGCCGCTCTCGTCGCCGGCCTGTCGGGCGGACTGCTCTCGCCCGGCGGGCTCGAACCGCTCCTCGCGCTGAGTCCGACCAGCGCCTACCGGGGCCTCGTCCTCGAGGCGGCACTGGGCGGCGTCGCCGGCGACGCGCTCGCGTCGCCGGCTATCAGTGCCGTCGGCCTCGCGGTCTGGCTCGCCGGGTCGCTCCTCGGCGCGACGGCGACTGTCTGGTCCCGGACGCGGACCTGATACGGTCCGGCTTTCACTGCGTGTCGGTGAGCGCCCGTACGGTGCCGACGCTCACCGGCACCAGCCGCGCCCACACCGTCTGATACCGGCCCGTCCGGCGGATGCGAAATCCGTTTCCCGGCGAGCGTCGTACTCCGCGATATGGACGCTACCACCGCCCGGTTCCTCGTGACGGAGGCCGACGACGAGACCGCCGTGTTGCGCGACGTGGAGACGGGACAGGTCGTCACGATAGACGAACACCCCGACCCGGCCCTCGAACGGCGGGAGGTGATCGAGGGCACCCTCGCACCGAAGCCACCGACGGAGGTCGTCTGGGAGGTCGAGTCCGTCGAGCGCCGCTTTTCGGTCGACGTGATCGACTCGGACCTCGAACCGACGGCGCAGGCCCGCGAGATCGCCGCGGACCTCGCGCCCGGCGACCTGGAGACCCGCGACCGCGCCGGCGACGGCGAGATTCACGTCCTCGGCGTCGAGGATCCGGACGCGGCCGCGAGGGACGTCCTCGAGGACGCGGAGACCGTCGCGCGGGCCGCCCGCCTCGGCGCCGTTCGCGTCGAGGTGCGGCGCGGCGAGGCGTTCCTGAACGTCCGGTACCTGCCGGACTGATACGGTTTAGTTTCATTCATTACCGGTGATCGCCGGTACCGTACGGGCGATCACCGGTAAACAGTGAAACTAAACCGTATGACGGCGCCCTCGCGACCGTCGGCGCGCTACTCGCCGGTACTGGACGCGCTCGGCCCGCCGGCGGACTGGACCTGCCAGCTCCCGGCGAGCCCACACGCCTCGCGGACGTCGAACTCGATGGCCGTCTCGGGGCCGAGGCGGTCGCCGCCCTCGACCGCCTCGACGCGCAGGGGAACGTCCAGGGAGTTCCCACAGCAGCCGACGCCGACGAACTCCTCCCAGACGTCGCCCTCGGCGGCGCTCTCTTTCGTCTTCCGGAGGTAGGCCCGGAACTCGCTGCAGTCGACGCGGTCCCGTCCCCAGGCGGAGAGATCTGCCGGGTACGAGACGACGACCCGCGAAGCGTCGGTCATGGAGCCTGGTACGGCCCGGACGTACAAACCGGTAACGCAGGTTCCGACGGGAGTCTGTGCCGCCCGCCCGCCCGTAGCGGGAGATAAGAAGGCTTATTCGACGCGGTGGCGGACCCAACGCCCATGCGTACCTTCGACGTACCGGAGATCGATTACACCCGGTACACAAACCGTGAACTCGCCAGTGTCCCCCTGGCGGTGCTCGCGGTTGCGTTGCTGGTCATCGGTGGGACCTTCGCGCTGACCGGTGCGCCGGTCGCGCTCGGCATCGACTTCACGGGTGGGACCGAACTGACCGTCCAGACCTCGACGCCGCGTGGCCAGATCGGGTCCGCGTTCGAGACCGAACCGGAGTCGATCCAGTCCGTGTCCGCGCCCGGCGAGGAGAACCGGTACATCATCGTCTTCGGCCCGGACGCCAGCCGGGAGGCGGTGACCGAACAGGCCAACGAGAACCTCGACCCGGCGGGCAACCAGGAGATCGTCGCCTCCAGCGAGGAGGTGTCGGCCAGTTTCGGTGCCAACGCACAGCGAACGGCGCTGGTCGGCCTGGTCGTCGCGTTCGTCGGGATGAGCCTGCTGGCGTTCGCGCTGTTCCGAACCTTCGTCCCGAGTATCGCCATCGTCATCTCGGCGTTCAGCGACATCGTGATCCCGCTTGCGGTGATGAACCTGATCGGCATCCCGCTGTCGCTGGGGACTGTCGCGGCGCTGCTGATGCTGATCGGGTACTCCGTCGACTCCGACATCCTGCTGAACAACCACATCATCCGGCGGTCCGGCGAGTTCTACGAGAGCACCTACCGCGCGATGCACACCGGCGTGACGATGACGCTCACGTCGATGTCGGCGATGGCGGTGATGGCCATCGTCGCGACGCTGTTCGGGATCGACCTGCTGGCGTCGATCGGGTTCGTCCTGTTCGTCGGCCTGGGGGTTGACCTCATGAACACGTACATGCTCAACCTGAGTCTGTTGCGGTGGTACAAACTCGGAGGTGACGTCTGATGGGCGTCTACGCCACCGCCAAGGACAACTGGCGGGTGATCCTGCTGTCGCTCCTCCTGATCGCCAGCGGCGTGGCGCTGTTCGTCCCCGGCGCGTTCGGATCGACGGCCGGCAGCACCGGTGAGGGCGTCACGACGCTGCAGTACGGGATCGAACTCGACGGTGGGACCCGGATCCGCGCGCCCATCGTCGGCCAGACCGCCACCGTCGAGGGCGAGGAGGCCCAGACCGTCCTCAACAATCGGTCGCAGATCCGGCAGAGCGTCGGATCGGACCTGAACCTCGAGAACCCCCAGCGCGACGTGCTGATCCGGCAACAGGACACCGGCGATGCCCAGCAGGTGCGGGCGACCATCGAACTGTTCGTCCGAGAGGACGAGGTCTCGAACGAGCAGTTCGCCGCGGCGCTTCGCAACGCCAGCGTCGACGTCTCGAACGGTGACGTCCGCTCGGGCGTGACGAGTCAGACCCGCGGCGAGGTCCGGCGGGCCGTCCAGCGGAAGATCTCCGCGGCCGGACTGTCCGGGCGCGAGGTCCGGACCGTCCAGACCGTCGACGGCGAGTTCTTCGTCGTGATCGAGGTCCCCGACAGGGACCCCGAGGAGATCCGCCAGTTGCTGGCCGAGCGCGGGAACGTCGAGATCGACGTGCTCTACACGAACTCGTCGGCGCCCAACGGCACGACCCGGACGACGGTCCTGCAACGCGACGACATCGCCAGCGTCGGCCAGGTGCAACAGGACCCACAGACCGGCCAGGACTTCGTCTCGGTGACGCTGACCGACGAGGCGGCACCGCGGTTCCAGGAGGACATGGTGGCGGCCGGGTTCGGTGACGGGGGCACCTGTCGGTACGACACGCCCCGCGGCGAGGAGGACCCCGGCGAGTGTCTGCTGACGGTCTCGGACGGCGAGGTCGTCTACTCCGCGGGCGTCCGCCGGAACCTCGGCCAGGAGTTCCAGCAGGGGACCTTCCAGGACGACCCGACGTTCGTCATCAACGCCGAGAACTTCTCGGAGGCCCGGCGGCTCCAGGTGAACCTCCAGGCCGGCGAACTCCGGGCGCCGCTGAACTTCGAGGAGGGCACCGAGTTCCAGCTCGAGCCCGCGCTGGCCCAGAACTTCAAGGAGAACTCCCTGATCACCGGCCTCGCGGCCGTCCTCGCGGTGACGCTCGTGGTCTACTTCCGGTACGGCGACGCCCGGGTCGCGGCGCCGATGGTCGTCACCGCGCTGTCCGAGGTGGTGCTGTTGCTCGGGTTCGCCGCCGTGGTGCAGTTGCAACTCGATCTCTCGCACATCGCCGGGTTGATCGCCGTGATCGGGACGGGGGTGGACGACCTCATCATCATCGCCGACGAGGTGCAGTTCGAGGGCGACGTCGACTCCGCGACGGTGTTCCAGAGTCGCTTCCGCAAGGCGTTCTGGGTGATCGGCGCGGCCGCCGCGACGACGATCATCGCGATGAGTCCCCTGGCGGTGCTGTCGCTGGGCGACCTGCAGGGGTTCGCCATCGTCACCATCATGGGCGTGCTGATCGGGGTGCTGATCACTCGCCCCGCCTACGGTGACATCCTGCGGAAGCTGACCACCGACAACTGATCGTCGCCCTCCTTTCACGACGCGGGTCCGCCGCCACTCGTACGGTCTCGTTTCACTGTGTACCGGTGAGTACCCGTACGACACCGGTGATCACCGGTAACAGATGAAACGAAACCGTATCAGAGCCGCATCGTCGCGAACTGCTCGGCCGCGTAGCGGTACGCCAGGACGCCGGCGGCGACGGACAGACAGGCGCTCAGACCGACGCCGACCGCCCGCACTGCGACGGGGTCGTACGGCGTCCACGCGCCGACCGGGGCGGCGAGGGCGAGCGCGCCGGGCAGTGCGACGACGGCGATCGCCAGCGAGTACGCGACGGCGGCGTAGCGGTCCGGTCTCGTGTCGGTCGACGGGTCGCCGACGGTTGGCATCGCGACGCCGACGCCGACCGCGAGCAACGCGCCGGCGGGCACCAAGGCGAGTGCGAGCGCCAGCGACCCGCAGACGACGCCGGGCGGCCGTGGAATCAGGAGGCCCGACAGCGCGACGCCGAGCAGTGCCGCGGGCAGCGTCGCGACCAGCGTCGTGATGGCCGCAGCGCGGACCACGCGCTCGCCGGGGACGGCGGCGGTCAGCAGACTCGGGAGGGCGGGTCCCTCCATCGAGAGCGGGTTCAGCCCCAGCAGGAGGCCGCCGCCCCACGCGGTCCCGACGGCGAGGAACACGGGCATCGTCGGATCGCCCGGATCGCCGTCGACCCCCACGACGGCGCCCAGGACGACCGGTGAGGCGACCAGGTACAGCTTCGCGGGGTTCCGGACCAGCCGGAGGTAGGAGCGCCGGACGAGCGCACGCGTCGGGCGGGCGCTCACGGGCGCCACGACCGCTTCGAGGCGGCCGACCGCGCCGTCGCCGGACTGCAGGCGGTCGAACGCCGCGTCGTAGAACGCGGCGTCGCCCCGGTCGACGAACCAGACGCGGTTCGCCAGTCGCGCCGTCGCGAGGTACAGCGGTGGGGCGACCAGGGCCGTTCCCGCGACGACGGCGACACCCCGGAGCGGATCGGTCGGGACGGCACCCACCGGCGTCAGGATCAGGTCGGCGTACCAGGCCGGCGGGAACCACGCGGCCAGGGTCGCCGCCGTCGGGAGGAGCGAAAGCGTCCGGTCGGGGTAGAACAGCGGCGCGAAAAAGCCCAGGACGGGGACGATCGCCAGGCCGCCGGCGAGGTGCCGGTACCGCCACCGGCGCTCGCTCGACACCAGCACCCAGCGACCGCCCAGCCCGAGGACGTAGCCCGTCAGCGACGCGGAGACGGACAGTCCGAGGATCGTCGCCAGCCACGCCGGGACCGCCAGGCCAGATCCGCCACCGAGGACCAGCGCCACCGCCGCGAGGACGGCGTGGGTCCCGTAGCGGACGATTCGACGGACGTTCCCGGCGATGGCGTCGGCCAGGACGACCGCCCGGACGTCGGTCGCCTGGAGGGTCCCGAGCCCGACCGACAGGTCCTCGGCGTCGCCGGTCACGCCCAGTGCCGAGACGTACACCCACCCCAGCCACGCAGCGCCGACGACGACCCGGCCCAGCGCCAGCGGATCGACGCCGGTCAGGACCGCGACGTACTCCGGACCGCTCTCCGTCGCGGTCACGACGACGCTCCGGGGGACGACGCCGGCGACGCCGCCGCTCCCGCCACCGACGTCGACGTACCTGACGAACACGCGCAGCCAGAGGAGCCCCAGGACGACGACGCTCGCGAGGAAGCGAACACGCTGTTCTCGTCGGCGTCGGAGCCGTCGACGGACCGTCGTCCGGGCCACGAGCACTGCGTCCGAGAGCAGCCCACGCATCAGGGGGAACGGTCTCCCGACCTCGACAAATGTCTGTCGGATGACCCGTCACGATCGTTCGTTTCGGTGATGGTTTTGTACGTGGACCACCTCGTGTCGAGCGTGACAGACGCGGCTCTCGACCTCGCGGTCTGGGACGACGACCGGATCGAACGGTCGCCCGACGAGATCGAGCGACGACTGCGCGAGCGCGCCGAGGCGATGCTCGACGCTGCCCGCGAGCGGTTCGGCGACGCCCCACACCTGGCGCCGACGACCTGGCCGATCCCGCCGCAGGGCGGCGACCGCTACCCGGAGAGCGTCGCGGCGGCCATCGAACGCGCCGGCGGCGTCGGCGGCGTCGCCCCCGTCGACGACCGCGGCCGACTGCTCTGTGTCGACGTCGCCTACAACGACCGCGACTGGCAGACCCCCGGCGGCGCGGCCGACCCGGGCGAGACCCTCGCCGAGACGGCCGTCCGCGAGGCCCGCGAGGAGACCGGCATCGCCGTGGAAGCGACCGGTCTCGTCTACACTCGCGTCGTCGAGTACGACTACCCGACCGGCGTGGCACCGGTCCCGATGGCAGTGTTCCGGGGTCGGACGGTCGGCGGCGAACTCGACGACGACCCCGGGGGGACGCTGCCGGACGGTCGCGACGAGATCGCAGACGCCCGGTGGTTCCCGGGCGACGACCTGCCAGAGGGACTGCTGGACCGCGAGTGGCACGTCGAGTGGGTGCCCGACGCCTGACGGCCGACCCCCGGAGTTTATTACTGTATCGCGACACGTCCCGCGTCGATGACCACCGTCGAGGACCTCGCGCCCTGGGTGTCGCTGCTCGCGGGGCTGTTGTCGATCGGCTACCTCGTCCTCAGAGAGTGGGGCCAGCGAGCCGACAGAACGGGTGCGGCGGGCACACCGAGTCCCTCGCTCGGCGACGCTCTCGCCACCTACAGAGGAACGATCGTGACCGCGGTGACCTTCTTCACCATCGCCGGCGTCGCACACCTGACGCTCGACGTCGGCCAGTACGTCCCACCGACGGCGCTCTGGCTGGTGGTCGGCGCCCTCGTCGTCGTCGTGGCCGTCGGCGAGGCGAC
>CAZIVN010000001.1:0-28708 GCA_964542685.1 uncultured Halobacteriales archaeon | reverse complement strand
CCTCGATGATCGTCGAGGAACAGGTCGACGAGTGGACGTTCCTGTACGACCGGCTCGGAATCGACGAGTAGGGGTCGGGGTCGACGGCGTCCGGAGCGCCGCTGAGATCTGCACCCAGGGGGTCGTCGACGAACCCTTCGCCGTCGAGGCGACGTTCGCCGACGGGCTGCCGGGCACCGTCGACGAGGACGGTCCGAACTGATCGCTGCAGGCGGCCCCTCGGCGTCAGGCGAGGACGACGGCGAACAGGACGTAGGTGAGGAGGACGTTCAGGCCGTACAGGAGGACGGCGGCTACTCGGAGGTACACGGATCGCTGCGTCGTGGTTGACCATCGAATCGTGGAAACACTCATGTGCTGTATCTAATTTTCTTAGGCCATATTGCCTAATTACTTACAGTATTACAACCGTTACCGGCGTTACTACGCAGTCGGGCCAGGCCCGACCGACGATCGGCGCTCTCCGACCCGTCCGGCGTCACACCCGTGCGTCGGGGCGGCGACGCTGCGCTCGTTCCCGCGCGTCGAGGGGAGACCGTGAATCGATTCGCTGTCGGGATGTTGGAGCGCCCTCGTCTCCGGTCACTGCGGGGTACGAAACGTCCCTCCTCCCAGTCGGAACGCCACGCGTGCCGAACGCCCCCGGTCCCCCTGAACGTCCCCCGTAGAGACTGCGTGACTGTCGGAGGCATCGCCGTCACCCCGAGCAGACCGGGCAAATCCGCCGGGAGACGACGACACCGTCACATGGTCGCGAGCGGCATTGAACACTTCCCCGTTACTTGCCGGGTTCCGGAGAGTTCGGGACGGTTGGCGACGGTTCGGTCCGATCGGGCCCCGCCGGACGGCCACGGATCACGCCCCGGATAGGTCGTCGTGGTCGTCGACCCACGCCCGGTGCGTGTCTGCCACCGGCTCGGGGGCGTCGGCGAGCGTCTCGCGAGCGCGCTCGTACCACGCTCGTGCTCGCTCCTCGTCGCCGACGTTGCGGCAGGTTTCGACCAGGTAGCGCAACGCCGTCGTGGCGTCCCGCAGGAACCACGCTTCGTCGACGGTTTCGAGCACGGTTCGCCACTGCTCGCGGGCCTCGTCGGTGTTCCCTGCGGCCACGGCGATGCGACCCGCGAGGATCCGACACCGTGCGAGTCGGTGTGTTATGCCGAGTCGAGCGAACGAGTCCCGCGCCCGCCGGAGGTGGGCCTCGGCCTCCTCCGGATCGCCGCTCTCGAGTGCGGTACGCGCCAGTTCGAGACGAACCCGTGCGGCGACGTCGTCCGTCCCCGCCTCGTCGCTGACGACTGCGAGCGCCCGGGTGAGACGACGTCGTGCCAGGCGGAACTCGCCCTCTCGGCGTGCGAGTTTCCCCAGGCCGTACAGCGAGGTGCACTCCGTCGTCGCCTGGCCGACCTCGCGGGCGGTCTCTCGGGCGGGTTCGAGGTGATCGCGTGCCTCGTCGTGGTCGCCGGTTCGGAGGGAGGTGAGGCCGAGTTCGGTGCGAACGGAGGCTTCGCGGGCGCGATTGCCGACGTCGCGAGCGATGGCGACACTCTCCTCGTAGTACTCGCGCGCTCGGTCGTACCGTCCCCGCAACCGGGCTGTCGTACCGATGTTCGCGAGGTTCGCGGCCTCGGTCCGAGTGAGTCCGATCTCCCGGGCGACCTCGAGACTCGCCTCGTGGTACTCCCGCGCTCGCTCGTGGTCACCCTGGTACCGTGTGACGGTCCCCAGGTTCTGGAGACACTGTGCCTCGCCGCGGCGGTGGCCGAGTTCCCGCATCGTTTCGAGGCTCTCCCGGTAGCGGTCCCGGGCCTCGTCCAGATCACCCACTAGCCGCGCGACGACGCCGAGATTCAGCAGCGTGCCAGCCTCGCCGCTCCGGTCACCGATGTCGCGCTTGATCTCGAGGCTCTCCCGGTACCGGTCACGAGCGCGGTCGTACTCGCCCAGTCTGTCGGCGACGATGCCGAGGTCGTTGAGCGTCTTGGACACTCCCCGGCGGTCGCCGATGGCCCGCTTGAGGTCGAGGCTCCGTCTGTGATACTCGCGGGACCGGTCGAACCTGCCCTCCTCGTAGGCGACGTTGCCGAGGTTACCGAGAGCGTCCGCTTCGCGCTTGGTGCTGCCGATCTCTCGTGCGATCTCGAGACACTGGTGGTGGTACGACCGTGCCTCGTCGGTCGCTCCCCGCTTCGTTGCGAGGTTGCCGAGGTTCGAGAGGACGACGCCCACCCGCCCGCGGTCGCCGATGTCGCGCATGGTCGCCAGGCTCTCCTCGTACCACTCGCGGGCCCGGTCTGTCTCGCCGCGGAACTGCGCGACCTCGCCGAGTTTTCTGCGTGCCAGCGCCTCGCGGCGTCGGTCGCCGAGGTCCCGTGCGATCGAGACGCTCTCTTCGTAGTACTCGACGCCTCGTTCGTGCTCGTCGCGGACAAGGGCGATGCCGCCGAGTGCCCTGAGACAGTCGGCCTCGGTGATCCGGGCGCCGGCCGACCGTGCGAGCGCGAGTGCGTCGTCGGTGTGGTCGATCGCACGGTCGTACTCGTCGCGTCCCCGGTAGACGTGCCCGAGCTTCAGTCGGGCACGCGCCAGCAGTGCCTCGTCGTCGACCGTCGGGTCCTCGCCGCGCAGTTCGTCCAACAGTCGTCGGTACTCCCGTTCGGACCGGTCGTAGTCGTCGCCGTTCCGGTAGGCGTCTCCGCGCCACTCGAACCGACGGACCGCCACCGCCTCGGAGCAGGCGTCGGGCAGCGTCAGGGCCGACTCCCCCGCCGTCCCGTACAGCGCCGCGAGCTTCGGCCACTCCGTCCCGAGTTCGAAGGCGTCCCCGACGACCGCGTCCGTCCACTCGCCCGGCGATTCGGCGATACGTTCCAGGTACTCGGTTTCGCCCCGTAGTGCCCACGCGACCTCCTCCCGACGCTCGGCGTCGTCGGCGAGCGCGAGCACCCGCGACACCACGCGGTCGAACCGCTCGTGGGCGGTCTCGGCACCCTCGGCGTCGAGCAGGGTCGCCAGGAACTCCGCCGACCACACCTCGTGGACCGCCCGGTACGGGCCGTCCCGCGGCCCGGCCCCGTCGCCGGTGAACAGGACCCGGCCGTCCAGGACGTCGATGGCCTCGGCGACCGCCGTCTCGTCGTCCGGTGCGACCGCGTGCAACAGTTCGGGGGAGACCCCCACGCCGGCGGCGTTCAGCAGGTTCGCCGCGACGCCGACGTCCAGGAACGTCTCCCCCCGGCGTTCGAGGGCCAGTTTCGTCGCCTGGACGGCCTCGTCGAGCGTCGTCGCCGCGTCGGCGCCGTCCGTCCCGTCGAGGTCGAGGTGCGCCAGCAGGCGGTGCAACAGGAGGAACAGTTCGCCCGGCTGACGCTGTTCGCCGGCCGCTGCTTCCCTGACCTCTGGCACCAGTTCTTCGACTGCGACGTCGAGGTCGGTCCCGGCACTGCGTTCGACGGCCGCCACGAACCGCTCGTACTCCGTGCGGTCCGGCGGCGACACGGACTCGACGGCGACCGCTCGCTGGCGCACCCGCTCGCGCTCCCGGTCGAGGGCGACGTCGGCCGCCTCCCACTCGTCGCGTCGCGCGTCCAGCAGGACGCTCACCGAAGGGTCGCCCGCGACGGCGGCGACGGCGTCGAAGACGGCGCTCGCCTCACCCCTGACCGCGTCCTCGACGACCACCAGCGCGGTGTCCTCGGATTCGGCCAGGTACCGCCGCAGCGTCGCCGGCGCGTCCAGCCGTCGCCCCTGCCCGCTCTCGCGGTACAGCACCGGGCCCGTGCCGGCGTCGCGCCACGCGCAGGCGACCTGCTTGCACACCGTACTCTTACCCGCTCCCGGCGGCCCCACCACCGCGACGGTCCCTCCGTCGTCCAGACGCTCCCGGAGCCGCGCGGACAGCGACACCCGTTCGCCGTCGCGCTCGACCGTCCGCTCGACCGCGTAACCCGCGTCCACGTCGACCAGGTCCAGCCCCGCCCGCCAGGCCTCGGACGGCGGTGCTGGCTCCCGGTCCTCGAAGTACCCCGCCGTCACCCGCTCGAACCCCTGACGCTCCAGCGCGGCGTCGGTCCCCGTCGGCCCATCGCCGGCCGTCGAGGCTCTCTCCACGACCGCCACGAGCACGTCGTCGAGGTCCGCCCGAAACGCCTCCGCGGTGTCGTACCGGTCGGCCGGGTCGTTCGCCGTCGCGCGGGCGACCACCTCGTCGACCGCCGCCGGCAGCCCCGGATCGACCACCGTCGGGCACGGCGGATCGCCGGCAAGCACCGCCGCTTCGATCTCCGACGGTGGTCCGGAGTACGGCGCCTCGCCGGTCAGCAACCGGTACAGCAGCGCCCCCAACTGGTAGACGTCCGTTCGCTCGTCCAGGGCGTCACCGCCGTCGTTCTCGAACTGTTCGGGAGCGGCGTACGGCGGCGTCACGCCGTCGGGATCCGTGGCGTCGTCCAGCCGTCGCGCCAGCCCCCAGTCGCCGACTTTCGGGACGTCCCAGCTGTCGTCGACCGACCGGAACAACACGTTGTCGGGGGTTAGGTCCAGGTGGACCACTCCCTGCTCGTGAGCGCCTGCGACGGCGTCGGCCAGACAGCGCGCGACCCACAGTGCCTCCGCGACGCCGGGACGCTCGCGACTCCGCAGGTCGCCGCCGTCGGCGAACTCCAGGGCCAGCCACGGCCCGTCGGTCCCCTGGGCCTCGTCGCCGGTGCCCCAGTCGACGACGCCGACGACGTGGTCGTGGTCGGCCAGCCGCGACCACACCTCGGCTTCGTCCACGAACCGCTCGGCGACGCGGTCGTCCTCGACTGACGGTTCCTTCAGCGCGACGCGGTGGTCGCCCGCCCGCGCCTCGAACACCGTCGCGTTGCTCCCCGACCCGACCGGACCGATCCGCTCGACCGCGTCGTAGTCGACGTCGACCGCGCCGACCGGCGCCACGGACGTCGGAATCGGCAGGGCGTCGGTCGGATTACCGTTCATCACGATGGCTGTACGAGAGTGGCGGTTTGAATCTGGTGGCGCCGGCGCCCGCGGCGTCTGCGACCGAGAGCGGCGGTCCCGCGAACGCGTCGCCACCCTCGTCGACGACCCGTCCGGACCGAGGACGGCCGACTGGGGTGGCCGGCACATTCAAACCGCTGGCTCGTGAGACACGCACTCGTGAGTTTCGAGGTCTCGGAGCGCGTCCACGTCGCACCACTGGGACTCGAGTACGACAGGATCGTCGATCCGCCGGTCGAGTACGGTGCGGACAGGGTCGTCCTCCTCGAGTACCTCCCGGACTACGTCGCCGAGGACGTCCGCGACGACGAGATAATCGCCGCGTTCGACGACAACGGCATCGAGACGGGGGTCAGGTCGTACGACATGGACGACTTCTTCTCGGCGATGGCGGCGTTCGGCGACGTCGTCACCGGGGAGGCCGACAACGACGTGTACGTCAACCTCGCGACCGGTAACAAGGTCACGGCCATCGCCGGCATGCTCGCCTGCATGGCGACGGAGGCCGCGGAGCCGTACTACGTCGAGGCCGAGAACCACGGGTCACACCGCGCGCCGGTCCCTTCCGGCGTCCGGTCGATCGACCCCATCCCGCGGTACCCGATCGAACGGCCCGAGGACCAGTTGCTCGCGATCATGCAGTACGTGGCCGACTCCGACCGGACCGACCGCGACGGCGAACCCTACCGGATCAAGCGGTCGCTGTTCGAGTACGGTGAGGAGGCCGGCCTGCAGTTCATCGCCGACTACTCCGGCGACACCCAGAAGGGCAAGTTCCGTCGCCTCGACGCCCACGTCGTCTCGCCGCTACGGGAACGGAGGTACGTCACCGTCGAGGAGGTCGGCACGCAGAAACGAGTGAAACTCACCGACCTCGGCGAAGACGTCCTCCGGGCGTTCCAGTACCGGCTGGGATAACCGCATCGGATACCGGGGCGGTCACCCGGTGTCGAGGGCCGCGGCGTGGCGGTCGACCCACTCGCGGTGGCGGTCGGCGACCTCCTCGGGCGCGTCGGCGAGCGTCTCGCAGGCGCGCTCACACCACTCGCACGCCGCCGCCTCGTCGCCGGCCTCACGGCAGGTCTCGACGAGGTGTTCGAGCGTCGCCAGGGCGTCCTGGTACGCCCCAACGTCCTCGAAGACCGCCAGGGCTGCCCGCCAGTGCTCCCGTGCCGCCGCCGGGTCGTCGGTCTCGGCGGCGATCAAGCCCTGTAGTTCGCGGCTCCGCGCCCCCCAGTGGATCGCTCCGATGTCGTCGACGGTAGTGTACGACCGCTCCGCGTGGTCGCGAGCGGCCGACGGGTCGTCCGTCTCCAAGTCGAGACGGCCCAGTTCCAGCCGGATCCGACCGACCAGGATCGGCTCGTCGATCTCCTCGGAGAGCGATAGGGCTCGTTCGAGTCGCTCGCGTGCACGACCGAGGTCGCCTCGCTGACGTGCGGTCGCCCCGAGACCGCACAGGCCCTGGCACTCCAGGTCTGTCGCGTCCATGTCGCTCGCGATGTCGCGCACCGCCTCGAAGTGGTCACACGCGCGGTCGTACTGAGCCTGCTTGCGCGCGGTGCGTCCGAGGCCGTTGCGACTGAACGCCTCGCGTCGTCGTGCGCCCATCTCCCGGCGGATCTCGAGAGCGTCGCGGTAGTAGTCGTGCGCGTGACCGAACTCGCCCCGCAACCTGGCGACGTCACCGAGGTAGTGGAGCATGAAGCCCTCGATACGGGTGTCGTCGATCGCACGGGCGTCGTCGAGGCCCTGCGAGAGGTACTCGCGAGCCTCGTCGTACTCGGCGACGGTGACACAGACCAACCCGATGCCTGTGGCGGAGTGCGCCCTGGACCGCGGGTTGCCGATCTCCTCGGAGAGTTCGAACGCCGTCTCGTAGTACGACTGTGCCTCGTGGAAGTTCTGCTCCCCCTCCGATACGTTGCCGAGACCGATCAGACTGTTTATCTCACTGTCCCTGTCACCGATCTCTCTGGTTGCGTCGAGACTCCGCTGCAGGTACTCTTCGGCCTCGTCTGACGCTCCCTTCGAGTTCGCGGCCTGGCCCAGACTGTACAGCGTCCTGGCGACTGACCGGCGGTCTCCGATCTCGCTTGCGATCTCGAGACACCGCTCCCAGTACTCGATCCCCGTGTCGTACTCGTGCCGGTCTCGGTGGGCCCGTTCGTACGCGACGCTCCCGAGGGTGAACAGGGCGTCGACTTTCCCCTGACGGTCACCGAGTTCCCGGTAGATTTCGAGAGCGTTCTCTGTGTACTCGTGAGACTGCTCGTACCGCTGCTGGAACAGCGCGACGCTGCCGAGACCGGTGAGGACGTCGGCCTCACCCTTGCGGTCGCCGAGTTCTCGGTCGAGGTCGAGACTCCGCTGGTACAGCTCGCGAGCCCGATCCATCTCGCCCTCTCGGTGGGCGACCGAACCGAGTTCGTTGAGTACGGTCGCTTCCAGCGATCGTACCCCCTGTTCTCGAGCGATGTCGAGCGCGTCCCGGAGCCGCTCGCGCGCTCGCTCGTACTCGGCGCGGTCGTAGTGGATGACGCCGGTCCCGACCGCTGCTCGTCCGCGGAGCAGGTCGGCGTCGACCGACGCGTGGTCCAACCGATCCAGAACGTCCGTGACGCGGGCGTACTCCTCCTGTGCGCTGTCGTACTCGTTGGCCCGTCGGTACATGTCGCCGCGCCACAGTGCTCGCCGGGGGAGGAGCTCCTCCGAGCAGGCGTCCGGCAGGTCGATCGCCGACGCGTCGGTCGTTCCGAACAGCGGCGCGAGTTTCGGCCACTCCGTCCCGAACTCGAAGGCGTCTTCGACGACGGCGTCGGCCCACTCGCCCGGTGCCTCGGCGATACGCTCCAGGTACTCGGTTTCACCGCGGAGGATCCACGCGACGTCCTCGCGCAGTTCGGCGTCGTCGGCAAGCGCCAGGATCCGCGACAGCACCCGTCCGAACCGCTCGTGTGCGTCCGCGGCACCCTCGGCGTCGAGCAGGTTGGTCAGAAACTCCGCCGACCACACCTCGTGGACCGCACGGTACGGGCCGTCGCCGGCAGCGTCCTCGTCGGGGAACACTACTCGCCCACCGAGGGCCTCGAGCGCCTCCGCCACCGCTGCCTCGTCGTCGGGTGCGGCGGCGTGTAACAACTCGGGATAGACGCCCACTCCGGCCGCGTTCAGGAGGTTCGCCGCGACGCCGACGTCCAGGAACGTCTCCCCCCGTCGTTCGAGGTCCAGGCGCGTCAACCGAACCGCTTCCTCTAGCGTCGTCACCGTCTCGTCGTCCGTCTCGAGACCGTTCACGTACGACAACAGTCGGTGCAACAGGAGGAACAGTTCTCCCGGCTGTCGTTCCTCGCTGGGCGTCGTGCCACGGACGTCCGGCAGCAACTCCTCGATGCTCAGGTCGACGTCCGTGCCCGTGCTCCGTTCGACCGCCGCGACGAACCGCTCGTACTCGCCGCGGTCCGGCGGCGACAGGTGCTCGACGTCGACCGCCCGCCGGCGCACTCGCTCCCGGTCGGCGTCGAGGACGGCGTCTGCGTCCTGCCACTCCTCTCGGCGCGCGTCCAGGAGCACACTCACGTCCGACGCCGTCTCGAGGTCGCCGATGGCGTCGAAGACGGCACTGGCCTCCCCGCGGACCGCGTCCTCGACGACCACCAGTGCGTGTCCGTCGACGCCCCGCAGGTACCGCTCCAGCGTCGCCGGCGCGTCCAGCCGTCGCCCCTGTCCGCTCTCCCGGTACACCACCGGGCCATGGTCGAGTTCGTGCCACTCGCAGGCGACCTGCTTGCACACCGTGCTCTTGCCCGCACCCGGCGCACCGACGACGGCGACACTCTCCCCGTCGGCCAGACGGTCGAGCAAGCGCCCCGACAGCGACACCGTCTCGCCGTCGCGCTCGACCCGCCGCTCGACCGCGTACCCCGCCGATACGTCGACGAGGCCGAGCCCTGCCCGCCAGGTCTCCGTCGGCGGCGCCGGGTCTCGGCCCTCGAAGTATCCGGGAGTGAGTCGCTCGAACCCATGACTCTCCAGGACCGATACCGTCTTCACACCGTCCGTCTCGCCGGACTCGGCCTCGACCATCGACAGCAGGTCGTCGACGGCCTCGTGCAGCGCCGCCGCCGTCTCGTACCGCTCTTCCGGGTTCGTCGCCATCGCACGGGCGACGATTTCGTCGAGTCTGGCCGAGAGACTCGGGTCGACTGCAGTGGGCCGCGGCGAGTCGTCGTCCAGCACCGCCGCCTCGATTTCCGACGGGGCCCCCGAGTACGGCGCCTCCCCCGTCAGCAGGTGGTACAGGAGTGCGCCGAGCCCGTAGACGTCCGTCCGCTCGTCCGGGTCGCCGAACGTGTCGGGGTCGAACTGCTCGGGGGCGGCGTACGGCGGGGTCACACCGTCGCCGTCCGCGGCGGCGTCCAGCCGTCGCGCCAGCCCCCAATCGCCGATCTTCGGGACGTCCCAGCCGTCCTCGACGGTCCGGAACAGCACGTTGTCCGGGGTGAGATCCAGGTGGGCCACCCCCTGCTCGTGAGTGTGGGCGACCGCGTCTGTCAGACAGCGGGCGTTCCACAGCGCCTCCGCGACCCCGTGGCGGTCCCGGCTCCGCAGGTCGCCCCCGTCGGCGAACTCTAGGGCCAGCCACGGCGCGTCGGTCCCGTCGGCCTCGTCGCCGGTGCCCCAGTCGAACACGCTCACCACGTGGTCGTGGTCGGCGACGCGCTCCCAGGTCTCTGCCTCCCGGACGAACCGCTCGGCGACGCGGTCGTCCTCGACCGACGGCTCCTTCAACGCGACGCGACGGTCCGCGACCCGCGCCTCGGACACCGTCGCGTTGCTCCCCGACCCGACCGGGCCGATCCGCTCGACCGCGTCGTAGTCGACCTCGACACCCTCGACAGACGCGACGGCGTCCGGAATCGACGGCCTGTCGTCCAGTTCGCGTCCGCTCATGGTACCGACTCCACGTTGAACCACAAATGCCTGATTGCCGAACCCCCGGTCGGTCTCCCGGCCGACGACCCCCACCTCGGGGGCGGTACCGCCATCGAACCCCCCCGGCGGTACCGCCGGCAGTCGGAACCCCGGTCGGTCCGGCCACCCCCGACGTCGCCGGGGGCGGCGTCACCGCCGCGGACGTTCCCCCACGTCCGTACTGGCGGACCGTCGAGCGTTCCGGACTGCACGTGAACCGCAACTGGACACCGGAAGGTAAGCACTCCGGCGTTACTATCCGAACTCTTCGGAGGGGGACGGGGATCGGAACGGGGCCGAGTCCGGAGCCGCGTCGGAACCGCCGCCTGGTCGGCGGCCGTCGTCGGGACTGCTACCCCTCGAACCGCTCGGCAACGCTCCGGTAGATCCGGTAACACCGCTCCAGCACGGACAGCGAGACGCTCTCGGTCGCGGTGTGGGCCTCGCCGGGTTCGGCGGGCCCACAGACCACCGGTTCGGTGCCCGCCCCCGCGAGCCAGCCCGCGTCGGTGGCGTGCGGTTTGACGACGTGCTGGGGGTCGTGGCCGTCGTCGGCCTGGACTCCCCGGGCGGCCGACAGCACGGCGTCGCGGAACGGCGCGTCGGTACAGCGCATCGGCGGCAGGTCCTGATCGACGCGGACCGTCACGCCGTCGACGGTTTCCAGGCGCTCGAGCGGGACGCGCTCGCCGGGCACCGTGCGTTCGTCGACGGTGACCGTACACCGGTCGGGGACGACGTTCATCGCCTCGCCGCCCGCGACTTCGGTGGCGACGACGCTGCCGGACAGCGACTCACCGGCCACGGACACCGTCGGGACCGGGAGGTCTCGCAGGCGGTCGACCGCCTCGCAGGCCCGGTAGATCGCGTTCTCGCCGGCATCGGGTTCGCTGGCGTGGCTCGCGACGCCGTCCGCGACGATCGTACTGCCGCGTCGGCCCTTGTGGGCGACCGCGACGTCGGTCACGCCCGGCGCCGAGTAGCCCGTCGACCCCTCCCCGACGACGGCGTAGTCCGGGGCGAACCCGTCGTCGATGGCCGCTCGACAGCCCGCGCCGCCGACCTCCTCGCCGACGAACGAGGCGAACACGAGTTCGGTCGCCGGGTCGCAGTCCCGGACGGCGAGCATCGCCGCCGCGACGGCGCCCTTCATGTCCGCGGTGCCCCGGCCGTACAGCCGTCCGTCGCGGCGCTCGACGACGTACTCGCCGTCCGCCGTCTGGTCGTCGTCCGGCGGCACGACGTCGTGGTGGCCGACGAGCGCCAGGGACGCCTCGCCGTCCCCCCTGCGGGCGAACACGTTGCCGGCCGCGTCGCGCCGGACCGTCGCGTCGGTCTCGCTCCGCAGCCAGTCCTCGATGTGGTCGCCGACCGCCGTCTCGTCGTCGTGACTCGGGATAGTCACGAGGTCGCGGGTCAACGCGACGAGTTCGTCCATGCTCGCGTGGGCGGGCGCCGACGGCAAAAGCCTCCGGCCCGCGGCGGTCCGGGAACCCAATTCAGGCCCGCCAGTCCCCGATCGCCGTCCGGTAGCGGTCCGCGAGCGTCGCCGCGAGGCGGCGCTCGGCGGCCGTGAAGCCGAACCACCGGAGGCAGAGACCGTAGACCGTCAGGCCCGCGACGGTGCCGACGACGGCGCCGACCCCGCCCGGCAGGACCGTTCCGACCGCAAGTGCGACCGCGGCGAACGGGGCCGCCGCGACGAGCGGGTACGCGTGGCGGCGCGTGAACGGCTGGAGCCCCTCGAGGTGGTACAGCGTCGCGATCTCGAGGCCGTTGTTCACGGTGAGCATCAGCAGGTACGTCGCGACGAGCCCCGGCAGACCGTAGGTGGCCGTCAGCGGGATGGCGACGGCCGCGAGCAGCAGCGTCGAGACGACGTTCGTCACCAGGAGCGCACGCTGGTGGTCGGTCATCGACAGGATGATCGCGACGCTACCGGCGGCACAGGCCGCCCAACTCGCCAGCACGAACCCCGGCAGCAGGTCCGCGGCCGCCAGGAACTCGGGGCCGAACACCCCCATCACCGGTCGACGGTAGACGATCGCCGGCACGGTGAGACCGGTGACGCCGACGAGGACGAGCCGACTCGTGACGTGGTACAGTCGGCCGAGCGCGGCGTGGTGGTCCCGGTCGTTGAGTGCGGCGACGACCGGCGAGACGAACTGGTTGATCCCGGTCAGTGGGAGGCGGGCGAGCCCGGCGACGAGCACGCCGACCGCGAACAGGCCGGCGGCCTCGCCGGAGAGGAACCAGGCGATCAGCGGGTAGAACCCGAGGTGCTGGGCGGTGTAGGTGATTCCGGTGAGGAACATGGGCACGACGAACGCGAGGTACCGGCGGTGGTACCCCCGGGCGTCCGGGCCGCGCAGGCGGGGGCGGAGCCCGCGTTTCGCCGCGAGCCACCCGACGGCGGCGACGCCCACGACGGCGTGGACCGCGACGACCCCGACGACGACCGCCAGCAGCGAGTCGAAGACGGCGACGCCGGCGACCGCGACGCCGAGTTGCGCCAGCGGGAACGTCAGCCGGGTCGCGACGTTCATCGGGACGACCTCCTCGAACGCCTGGAACAGCGACCCGGCGGTCTGGAACCAGACGACCGCCGGGGTGCCGAGGGCGAACACCTGGAGGAAGGCCCGGAACGTCGCTCCCTCGCCGGCGAGTTCGGTCACCGTCGGCGCAGCGAGGAACAGCGCGGCCCCGAACGCCGTCGAGACGCCCAGCAGGAGGACCGAGGCGAACGTGACCACGAGGTCCCGTTCGACGTCGGACTCCGCGGCGGGGACGTACCGGCCGAGGCCCGACCCGAACCAGGTCGTCAACTGGACGGCGATGCTCTGGAACCGGGCGGCCAGGGCGAACACGCCGTAGGCCGCGGCCGCGAACCCGTTGGTCAGGACGGCCGTGTACGCCACCGTGAGCGCGTTCTGGACGAGGATGCTCGGAATCGACACCGTCGCGCCGTGGGCGACCCGTTCCAGCGCGTCGTCCAGGCGCTCCTCGACGACTGCCGGGTCTGTTGGTTCGTCCGGCACGTCGCCCTCGGCGGAGTCGGCGTCGGCCGCGTCGCCGTCACCCGTCGTCGCGTCCGGGCCACCGGCTCCACGGTCGTCGCTCACCTCGATCACACCCGCGTCGTCGCTCACCGACGACTCGTCGGACTCCGGCGTCACGACACGGGCGTTGCGGGACGACCCTGAAACCTCTTCTCCCCGTTCGGTGCGGGTTCACAGGGCGCACGACGGTCGGACTACACCAGCGCCGAGACGACCCACAGCGTCGCCATCCCGACGACGATGGTCGCGAACAGGTTCCGGGTCCGCCAGGCGACGCCCGTCGCGACGAGGGCCGCGACCAGACGCGGCGGGTCGGCGCCGAAGACGGTGCCGGCCGGCGCGACGACGGCGGGCACGACCAGCGCCGCGAGGACCGCCGCGGGGACGAACCGCAACAGGAACGCCAGGCGGTCCGGGACTGTCTCCAGGCGGCCGAACAGCATCACGAACGACAGGCGGAAGGCGAGGGTGCCCAGGCCGGCGACGAGGATCACCGCCCACAGCGTCGTCGGATCGGTCGTCACGGCTCCTCACCCCCCGGGTCGTCGGGGGCGGCCTCGCCCGTCTCTCCGGCCGCCGCGGGCGTCGCTCCGACGCCCTCCTCGCCGGCGGCCGCGACCGGGTCCGGTTCGGTCCGGAGGGCGACGAGGGCGCCGACGCCGATGCCGGCCACCGCACCGACGACGAGGCCGAGGTTGAACGGGAGGCCGACGCCGGCGGTGGCGACGGTCCCGGCGACCAGCGCGGCCGACAGCGTCGGGGAGTCCTCGACGGCCGGCACCAGCAACGCCAGGAACGTCAGCGGCACGGCAAACGAGAGGTTCCAGGCGGACGGGATGGAGGCCCCGACGACGACGCCGAGGACGGTCGTGACCTGCCAGGTGAGCCACAGCGCCGCCGCCGCGCCGAGGTAGTAGGCCCGCACCGGGCCCTCGCGGACGACCGTCAGCGCGTAGGCCTGATCGGTCAGGAGGTACGAACACAGCGCCCGCCAGCGGGTGGAGTAGGTCCGGAAGCGCGGTGCGATGGAGGCGCTGTACATCAGGTACCGGAGGTTGACGATCAGTGCCGTCGCGGCGGCGACGGTGGCCGTCGCCCCCTGGCCGACGAGGTCGATCAGGGCCAGCTGTGCGGCCCCCGCGAACACGACGACGGACATCGCGACGGCGATCTCGGGCGGGAACCCGGCCTCGACGGCGGTGACGCCGGCGACGAGGCCGAACGGGACGACGCCGAGCAACAGCGGCGAGACGTCCCGGACGCCGCTCGCGACGGCCGAGCGGTCGACCATCAGTTCCAGGCGGCCGCGTCGGGATCGAGCAGGCGTCGCCCCTCGTCCAGGTCGGCGATGCGGTCGCGCTCGGCAGCCGTGAGGTCGATCTCGCGGGCGGCGAGGTTCTCCTCGACGTGGTCCCCGCGGCCCTGGGGAATCGGCACGACCCCCTCGCGGTCCAGCAGGTACGCCAGTGCGACCTGCGCGGCGGTGGCGTCGTGGCGCTCGGCGACGTCGGTCAACACCGGGTCGTCGACGACGGCACCCTGTGCGAGCGGGCAGTAGGCGACGAGAGTACAGTCGTTCGCACGCGCGTCGGCGACCAGTTCGTCCTGGCCGAAGTAGACGTGGGCCTCGACCTGGTGGGCGGCGATCGGCGCGTCGAGCGTATCGCGAGCCGCCGCGAGCAACTCGGGCGTGAAGTTCGACACGCCGACGGCCCGTGTCAGGCCATCGTCGGCCAGGCGGTCGAACGCGGGTAGGGTTTCCGCGGGGTCGTAGGCGTCGGTCGGCCAGTGGACGTACAGGAGGTCGACGTACTCGACCCCCAGTCTGTCGAGACTCTCCCTGGCCGTCGCGAGGACGTCCTCGCGGGCGAGGTTGCTCGGGTGGACCTTCGTCGCGAGGAAGACGTCCTCCCGGGCGACGTCGGCCCGGTCGATGGCCTCGCCGACGGCGGCCTCGTTGTCGTACATCTGGGCGGTGTCGATGTGCCGGTAGCCGGCCTCCAGGGCGCGGACGACCGTCTCGACGCACTCGGTGCCCTCGACGCCGGAGGTCCCGAGACCGGGGGCGGGTACTTCGACGTGTGCCATGTCGGCACAGTCTCGCTCCGGGGGCTAAACCGTTGGCGCCCCGGCAGCCCCCGTACCCGGCGGCCACAAACGTTTTGCCGTGAGATTGCGTAGCACACGCTGGACACGCCATCCCTCCGAACCGTGTCTGGTGCGTGCCAAACGTTGGCGTGTCCGACTCCTCCCCTCGACGATTCCGCAGTGCCAGGTCCGGCAGGCTGCCGGCGTCGCCGCCGGACGTCCCGACCGCCCACCCGAACGGGCGTGTGAGCGTGTCGGTTTCGACGCGTCAGGTTTATGAATTAGATACGGCTAAATTCGGCCGATGGTCGAACGTCGGCAGCGAGTCGTCGCATCGAAACCCGACAGGGACGGGTGGTTCCGATGACGAGTGTTGGCTGGCTCGAGATTCTGCTCGTGGCGGCGGGGACGCAACTGGCGGTCCTGCCCGGCGAGAAGGTCCAGTTCATCATCGCCGGCCTCTCGACGCGGTACGATCCGCGACTGGTCGTCGCCGCCGCAGCGACGGCCTTCGCGGGGTGGACGGCCGTCGAAATCGCCGTCGGGAACGCGCTGAAAGGCGCGCTCCCCGGCACGGCCCTGGACGCGATCACCGCCGCACTGTTCCTGCTGTTTGCCGTGATGCTGTTGCGCTCCGCCCCGGGCCGCGAGGAGTCGATCGAAGACGCGGTCGGTGGCGACGGGGGCCCGTCCGTGACGGACGCCGCCGAACGGGAAGCCGTCGCCCAGACCGACGGCGGGTCGCTCGGCGACCTCGACGTCACCGTCGCGGGGCGGGACGTGCCGAACGTCCTCGGCGGGTTCCTCCCCATCTTCGCCCTGATGGCGACCGGCGAGGTCGGGGACAAGACCCAGCTGGTGACGATCGGGCTGGCGGCCCAGTACGGCGCCAGTCCGGCGATCTGGGCCGGCGAGATGCTCGTGATCATCCCGGTGAGCCTGGCGAACGCGTACTTCTTCCACACGTTCTCCCACCGGTTCGACCTCCGGAAGGCCCACCTGGTCGGCGCGGCGATCTTCGCCTTCTTCGCGGCGGACACCCTGCTCGCGCTGACGATCGACGTGTCCGTCTGGGAGACGATCGTCGAGAGCGTCGCCGGGTGGCTCACCGCCCTGGTCTGACACTGCCGGGGACCGTCAGGACGACCCGGGCGTCGGAGGTGGAGTTTTTACGCTGGCGGTCGACGCCCCGGCCATGGACGGCGCCGATCGGTTCATGTTGATCGGACTGCTGTTGCTCTTCGCTGCAATCGTCCTGGGACTGCTCGCGGCGTTCCTGCTGAGCTGAGGGGGGCGGACCGTCGGCGCTCGGCGGTTACTGGTCGTCGCCGCGGTTCACCAGTCGGCTCACGATCAGCGGCGCCGCGACGATGCCACCCGCGAGTCCCAGCAGGGCGGTCTTCAGGGCGCCCTCGTCGGGCGACGACGCGACGTCGCCGACGACGACTGCACCGCGCATGCCCTTCTCGGCGTGGCCCGAACAGACGTACTTGCTGACCCCCTCGCCGTCGAAGGTCAGCCCGAAGACCTCGCCGGCCTCGCCGACCGTGTCGCTCTCGTAGCCGCCGTCCTCTGCCGCGACGTCGTGTTGCACGTCGCCCTCGCCGGTCCACTCCCAGACGACGGTCGTTCCCGGGTCGACCTGCACGGCCGGTGGATCGAACGCGTACGGGCCGCCGTTGCCCTCGGCCCCGACGGCGATGCGGACCTCGCTCTCGCCGCGCCGGTCGACGGTGCCCTCGTAGTTGGCGACGCCCTCGAACCAGTCGCCGTAGTCGGGTTCCGTCGCGACGAACGACCGCTCGTCCTCCGTCGCCCCCGCGTCGGCGTCGGCGCCGCCGTCGCCGTCACCGCCGGTACCACTCTCGCCGCCGTCCTCGCCGCTCCCGTCACCCCCCTGGGCCGCCGAGACGTCCACCTCGACGTCGCCGACGACGACGGCTCCCTTCATGCCCATCGCCTCGTGGGGACCGCAGGCGTAGCGGTAGACGCCCGTCTCCGCGAAGGCGTGTTCGAACGTGAACCCCTCGTCGCCCGACAGGTCGCTCTCGAAGGTGCCCTCCGTCTCGACGACGTTGTGTTGCCCACCCTCGCCGGTCCACTCCCAGACGACGGTCGTTCCCGGGTCGACGCGCACCGCCGGCGGGTCGAACGCGAAGGCGCCGTTGTTCCCCTCGGCGCCGACGGCGATGCGGACCTCGTCGGTCCCCGTCTCGTCGACGACCGATTCGAAGTTGCTCACGTTCGACAACCAGTCCCCGAGCGTCGTTTCCTGGGCGCCGACGCGGGGGAGTCCCCGAACGCCCACCGCCCCGGCCGTCGCCGCGGCGGCAGTCGCTTTCAGCACGGTCCGTCGCCGCTCGTCTACGTCGTGGCCGCTCATACGCGACGGTTACCACTACCTCCTCTTATGTACCGAAGCGCGTTCCCAACCGCTGGGAATCGTGCCCACGTCGACGTGGTCGCCAGTCGGTCGGCGAGGACGGTCGAGAAGTTCTGTCCAGTAGTACGAGCGCTCCGACCGTCGTCGGGACCGTCCCGCCCACCGAGAGAGCGCTCCGCAACACGTCGCGTCCCCTACCCATACGGACGGTTGACGTGATCGCCGGGCGTTGGTTTCGGTGGCAGGAAAGGGGGTGTTGCCGGAAGCGTCGGCTCGGTCCGCGACACACACGCCAATTTTTTGTGTCGGCGCGTCGACGCTCGTGCATGGTTTCGGTGGGAGCGGCCCTGTTCGCCGGAATCTTCGTCCTGGTCGGCGCAGCGATGGTCGTCCTCGGCGTCGTCAGACTGCGTCGCTGGTGGACGATGCGCCGGATGGATCCGCACGACGGCCTCACGGTCGAGACGGGGTTACAGGAGTTCGAAGGACGGGCCCACGCCGTCGGGCAGACGATCACGTCGCCGTACGGCGGTGCGGAGTCGCTGATCTGTACGCACAAGGTCGAACGGTACAGCCACGGCGGCGAAGGGTCGAACTGGCGGCGCGTCGACGGCGACGACTGGGCGGTCCCGTTCGAACTCCGGGGCGAGAGCGGCCGGACCGTCGCGGTCAACCCCGGCAACGCGAATCACCTGCTCACCGAGGAACTCCACGTCGACACCCGCGAGGACGAGTCGCTTCCGCCCCGCGTCCAGTCGTACATCGACGAGGAACTCGGGGAGATCGACGCGTCGTTCGACGTCGGGCCGGTGAGTCTCGGCGGCGACAAACGGTACCGCTTCACCGAGAAGCGTCTCGACGACGGCGAAGAGGTGTACGTCCTCGGCCCGGTCCGACCCGCCTCGGGGGCCGTACCGACCTCGGAGGCCCGCTACGAGATCGCCCCCGAGGACCGCGGCTGGCGGGACACGCTGTTCGGCACGCCGTTCGTCGTGGCCGACGTCGGCGAGGACCGGGCCCGCAAACGACAGTTCAAGCGGGGCCTCGGCCTGATCGGGTTCGGCGTCGTGTTCGGTGGAATTCCCCTCCTGGTCCTCCTGGCGTAGGCCCGACTACGGGGTCGGCGTGCCGACCCTCGAGGACTGTGCCGCCGACCGGTCACAGCCGCAGGTGCCCTGGCGGGTCGACCACCTCGAGTTGTTCCAGCAGGCCGATTCGATCCTCCTCGATCCAGATCTCCGAGATCCGGCCGTCGTCGATCTCGTACATCGCCATGCCGCTCCACTCGACGGTGTGGCCGGTCGGTTTGATGTCCTCGTACTCGTCACTGTGCGTGCCCGACGCCTCGTACCTGACCGCGACCGTGTCGCCGTCGACGAGCATCTGTTCCGTGCTACCGGAGTAGTCGGGGAACACCTCGAAGTACTCCTGCAGGAACGAGACGATCTCGTCGGGATCCTGAAACTCCTCGTGAACGCCGTGTTCGACGACGTCGTCGGCCAGAAGGCTCCGCAATGTGTCCCACTCGCGGTCGTTGAACGCCTTCAGGTACCGTCGGACGGTGTCCGTGCCGTCTGTAGTTCGTGTCGACATTGTATCACTTCTGAACGTGCTCCGTGACCGGCAGGTCACCAAGCATCCGTACCTGGGAGTGGACGTTTGTTAATTAGCGACTTGGTACGCCCGGGAACCCGGCGTCGGCGGCGCAGTGGGAACAGGCCGGTTCCAGTCGCGGGGTGTACTCCGGGCCGGAGACGTCGACGCCCGACGCGTCGGCCGGATCGATCACGGCCCCACACCGGAAACACCGGACGGTTCGCACGTACGGGGAGACGAACGAGGGCCGACCGTCGTCGGCAGTCATCGCTCTCCCTCCGGCGGTTCGAACGTCCTGAAGCAACAGCCACAGCGGTACTCGCCGCGCCCGCCGTCGTCGACGACGGCGGCCGTCGGACAGCAGACGTTCTCGACCGGGTGGGATGCTGTACGGGGCCAGGTGTCGTGTCGGTCGCGAGCCATGGTGATCGACGGTCCGACGGACCGTTCGAGCGGACGCCCGATAACCGCAGGCGTGTCGGTTCCGGAATTCCGGGAAGCAGGCGAGGCGGCCGACGACGGCCGCCAGCGCGGCCGACGACGCCGATCGGCGGTTTCCGGAATCGGTTCCGGAGTCGTGTGACACACGTTGCTTCGACACCGACGGCAGGGTCGGGTTCGGAGACGGGGGGCCGTGGCGTTCGCGCCGCCTGTACGGCCGGACCGGCGATCCCCCGAAGGTGAACGAAGCCCACTGGACGGCAGCACTCGTCGGCGCACAGTCGATCGGTGATCGCTCCGGAGGGCCGTACCACTGCGTTACCCGAAAGTATAAATATTTGCAACTATAGTAGTAAATTGCTCCTTACGATGGAGCGAGGTCCCCGGATTTCTGCATCCCACTGCCTGACCCCCTCTGCTCCCCCACCCGATCCCCTCATCCACCGCTCTTCCAACCCCGATTCTGTCGATGTCTGTCAGTGAACCGTCCTAAGCTATCCCACTCCAGTCCCCGATTATCAGGGAATATATTTAAGATATCTTATACCCTCTCAGATGTAGGTCGCGGGCGGAAGCGTTCCGCCAGTTCCGGGGGGGGTTGGACAGAACGGTTCCGCCCGCGGCCACGTACTACTCGTTTCTGGCATCGTCGAGATCGGATCTGTCACTCCGTGATTTCTCGGAAGGCGACATCCGGCTCGTCCGGGACACGACCACCGTCGGGACGGGGTCGTCACGAGCGCTGGATCGCTCTCCTCGCGTTGCGCTCGGAGCAGAAAAGTGGGCCAATTCGGATTTCGAACCACGTCAAGACGGTCCTGCTCGCTTCGCTGCGCTGGCTGCGACTTCTCTACTTCAAATCCGAATTTCGTTTGTACGCCGCTCACGGCTCACTCCGTTCGCGTCGTTCGCGGCGAGAAGTGGGCCAATTCGGATTTGAACCGAAAGCCTCCACCTTATCAGAGTGGCGCTCTACCTAATTGAGCTATTGGCCCGCGTCTGCATTCCGAGGTTGTCGGGTGGATGGTAAAAGCGTTTCTTTCCTGCAGTTCGACGACACGCGTTGTCACCGTTCCTCGAAGTCGACGTCGACGTAGTCCTCGTCGTCCTCGGCGTCGTCGGGGAAGCCGAAGGTGTACACCTGGCCGGTGGCGAACCCGCCCGTCTTCTCGTCGAGGTACGGCGTGACGACGTACTTTCGGATGACCACCCTGATCGGGTACCGCGTCGGCGGGACGACCAGCAACAGCGCGATCAGGTCCGTGACGAACCCGGGCGTCAGCAGGAAGGCGCCCGCGGCGATCAGGAGGCCGCCGTCGATCAGTTCGTCGGTCGGCGGTTCGCCACGCGACAGCGACCGCTGGATCTTCCCGAGCGTGCGCCGGCCCTCCGCGCGGACGAACACCATCCCGAGCAGTGCCGTGATCACGACCAGGGCGACGGTCTCGACGAGGCCGAGGTACGGCGCGAACACGAGCAACAGCAACGCCGCGTCCGCGATCGGAATCACCAGCAGTGCCAGCAGGTAGCGCCACGCCATCTGTCGGGCGAGGCTTGGATCAGGAGGGACATACGCCTTTTGCAACCGAGAGGGAGCGAATCGGACAGCAACGACACCGATGATTCCCCGAACCCCACGACTGCCAACTCCCGGAAGCCCCCTCGCGCTCGACCGGTTGCGGCTCGCTGCGGTCCTCGCCTCACTCCGTTCGGCTGCGGTCCTTACGTCGCCTCACCGGATCGACCGCTCGGCCCCTTCCAGTCCCACCCTGGCCGGTCGTGCAGGGCACCTCGGCCCGTGAAAGGTCGGTCCAGAACGCGATGGAACGCTCACGCCAGGGTCGAGCCGAGACGGAAACGCATACCTGCACGCCGGCGCTTGCGTCGAGTATGAGTGACGAGACGGCACCGACCGAGGACGTCGAGACGGTGGGGTGGCTGGAACCGGCCGACGAGGCGGAACTCCACGATGCCTACGAGGCCGTAGGCCCGGCCGCCCAGACGGTCGTGCGGGAGACGACGAAGGCGATGGAATTCGACCGCGCGGAGTACGACGAACGGGTGGACAGCGACGTCGTCGAGACGGCCCGGGACGCGCTGTTCGCCTCGCTGTTGCGGGTCCGGGTCGGGACCGACGAGACGTTCGAGACGTGGCGCGAGGGGTACGGCGGCGACTGCCACGTCGCGGGCAGCGACCACGTCGACCACGTCGTCTGGCACGTCGCCCCCGTCGCCGAGGCGGCCGTCGCGGCGACGTTCCAGGACGAACGCGACGCCGCGGTGGCGACCCTCCGGCGGCAGGCGTTCGGACGGCTGTACGACGGCCTCCTGTAGGTCGGGCCCCGGGCGACGCTCCCGCGCCGCCGGAACCGGGGACCCGGACGGGCCTTCGAAACGGGTATGCCGAACAGGGCCCTACGGCCGGGCGATGAACCGGAGGGGCTGGCTCGTCGTCGGCGTCGTCGTCGTGGTGTTGCTGGGCCTGGGTGCGCTGCCGAGTCTGTTGCGCTCGGGCGACCCGTACCGGACGCACGCCACGCCCGCGGAGACGGCCGACCTCGACGACGACGTCGAACCGGTCGCCGCCGACAACCTCTCGGAGCGACGCTACCCGTACCTCGTGAAAGCGCTGGACGGGGGCACCTCCGACCGCTACTGGAAGGGACCGGTCGGACTGAAGGGGTCGTTCACCCACTCGCCGTTCGACGAACTGGAGGCGATCAGGACCCAGTACCCGACGGCCGCGACCGACGACGCCGTCTACGTCCGTCGGAACGAAACCGTCTATCGGGTGACGATCGAACGGGAGGACGACGGATGAGCGAGGACGACCCACGCCGCGACCGCAGCGAGGACCCGACCGCGACGGCCGGGAGCGACGGGGACGGAGACGCGGACGGGCACTACCCCGCGGCGTACGATCGCGACCCGGAGTGGCCGGTCCGGGAGCGCGCCGCCGAGTACGAAACTGGCTGGTACACCGGCGGCTACGACCGCGTCGAACAGCCCGACGGCACCGAGAAAGAGTACTACTGGGCGCAACTCCCCCCAGCCGTCGTGGTGATCGCGGTGGACGACGACCTGCCCGGCAGCGTTGCCGAGAGGGAAGGTGCGGGCGAAGACGGGCACACCGACGACGCGACGACCGGCGACCACGTCGTCTTCGTCGAGCAGTACCGCCCCGTCATCCGCCAGACCCAGCTGGAACTCCCCGCGGGCATCGTGGAGAACGGCGAGACCTACGAAATCGCCGCGGCCCGCGAACTGGAGGAGGAGACCGGCCTCGTCCCCGGCGAGACGACGCTTCTGGACACCGTCTGGTGTTCGACGGGCGTGTTGCGCCACCACCGCGGATACGTACTCGCACGCGACCTCTCGGCCGGCCAGCGCGCACTCGACACCAACGAGTTCCTCGGCATCGGGTCCCGGCCCGCCGGCGACGCACTGGCCGCGGCACGGAGCGGGTCGACCAACGACGCGACCCTGGAGGGGCTCCTGCTCGCCCGCGCCGACGGCTACCTCCCGGACTGATACGGTTTATAGTAGTCGTTGAAACTATTTGCACACTCCCCGGAGTGAGACGGCCAGCGAGGGCCTCGCTGGCCGCTCTTCCCGAGGAAGGTGCGCATTGACTTTCAACGATTACTATAGTTTCACTGTTTACCGGTGATCGCCCGTACGGTACCGGCGATCACCGGTGATAGATGAAACTAATCCGTATGAAACCCCCGGACGGCCGTCTCCCGGTCGCCCCGCACTGCCACCGGGATTCAAGTGCTCGGGACGGGCAGAGTGAGACGATGGACACGGACACCGACGAGGCGGCCGTCGAGGCGTACCTCGACGCACACGAGTTCCTGTCGTGGATCGGGATCGAACCCGAGCGCGTCGACCCGGGACGCGTCGTGCTGTCGGTCCCGTACGACGAGTCGCTGACGAACCCGGCCGACGACGGCGAGTACGTCCACACCGGCGTCGTCTCGACGGTCGCGGACGCCGCCAGCGAGTTCGCCCTGCGGACGATGCTGGACGAGTCGCGGGGCACCGGCGTGATGACGACCAACGTCAACGTCTCGTACCTGCGGCCGGCGACCGACGACGTCTACGTCGACGCCGACGTGGTGCGGGCCGGCGGCTCCGTCGGCGTCGCCGAGGTCACTGTCACCAGCGGTCCGCCCGACGCCGGCCACCAGACCGTCGCCGTCGGCACGGCGACCTACCGGCTGTTCCGACCGTAGCGCCGCGCTCGCCGCCGTCCGAACCGGGACCGGGGCCTCGGCGGCCCGGACCGACCGGTTTTTGCACCGTCCCGTCACAGTCACGGGTATGCGACTGGAGGAGTACTGGGGCGTGGGGCCGAAGACCCGCGAGCAACTGGCGTCGACGATCGGTACGGAGGCGGCGATCCGCGCCATCGAGGCCGCGGACGTGCGGACGCTGACCGAGGCCGGACTCTCCCGCGGCCGGGCGACGCGCATCCTCCGACACGCGACCGGCGGGGCGGGACTCGACACGCTGGCGACGCCCGACGCTCGCTCGGTGTACAAGGACCTGCTGGACCTGGCCGCCGAACACGCCGTCACGGCCGGCGCCGAGGACCGGGTCCGCGTGATGACGCCGCTGTCGACCCGTGACGCGATGACCGACCGCCTGGACGCCGTCCTCACGGCCCGCGCCGCGTGGGCCGACCTGGACGCCGAGGACCGCGAGCGCGTCCTGTCGGCGTTCGCGGCGTACGACGAGGCCGCCGAGAGCGAACGGGCCGCCGTCGAGGCGGCACTGGCCCTGCGCAAGGCCGCCGTCACCGACGGCCCCTTCGCGCCACTGGCCGACCTCGACCCGGAGGGGTTGGACGAGGCGGCGGCGGCGCTGGGCGCACTCGACGGCGAGACGGTCCGGGAGGGCGCCGACGACGAACTCGACCGGGTGCGCGAGACGGCCGCGGCCGTCGACCGCCTGGAGGCAAACGCCCTGGACGTCATCGACGACGTCCGGGACGCCGGCGCCAGGGACGCTGCGGAGTTTCGCGAGGCGTTCGTCGAACGCGTCCGCGAGGAGACCGCCGTCGACCCGGCCCGCGTCCGCGAGGCCGCGCCGGCCGACGCCGCCGACCCCACGGACTTCGTCGGCGAGGGCCTGCGGACGCTGGCCGACGACCTGCGCGAGGCCCGCGACGCCCGCGAGCGGGAGGTCCGTGAGGATCTCGATGCCACCGTCGCGGCCGCCCGGGAGGACGTCGACCGTGCCGTAGAAACCGTCGACGACGCCGCCTTCTACCTCACGCTGGCCCGCTTCGCGGACGCCCACGACCTGACGCGGCCGACGTTCGGCGACGGCGGCGTCGCCCTGCGCGGGGCGCGCAACCTCGCGCTCGAGGCCGCCGGCGAGGACGTCCAGCCGGTCGACTACTCGCTGGGCGAGACCGACCTGGACGTCGGCGCCGGCGACGAACGGGTCGCGGTGGTCACCGGCGCCAACAGCGGCGGGAAGACGACGCTCCTGGAGACGGTCTGTGGGACCGTCCTGCTGGCCTCGATGGGCCTGCCGGTGCCCGCCGAGGCCGCCGAGGTGACGACGTTCGACGACGTCGTCTTCCACCGCCGGCACGCCAGTTTCAACGCCGGCGTCCTGGAGTCGACGCTGCGCTCTATCGTCCCGCCGCTGTCCGGCGACGGGGGCACGCTGATGCTCGTCGACGAGTTCGAGGCCATCACGGAACCGGGGTCGGCGGCGGACCTCCTGCACGGCCTGGTCCAGTTGACCGTCGACCGGGACGCCGTCGGCGCGTTCGTCACCCACCTCGCCGACGACCTGGAACCCTTGCCCGACCAGGCCCGCGTCGACGGCATCTTCGCCGAGGGGCTGTCGCCGGAGCTCGAGTTACAGGTGGACTACCAGCCCCGCTTCGACACCGTCGGGAAGTCCACGCCGGAGTTCATCGTCTCGCGACTGGTCGCCGACGCGGACGACCGCACCGAGCGCGTCGGGTTCGAGACGCTGGCCGAGGCCGTCGGCAACGACGTCGTCCAGCGAACCCTCGCGGACGCTCGCTTCCAGGACTGAACCGAGTCCCGACACCGCCGGGCGACCCTCCGGGAGGCCGACCGGCGGGCACGGGCCGCGAACGCGTCGCTGTCAGGGACCGGACGCCGAAAAATTCGGAGCGGCCGCCTCATACGGTTTCGTTTCACTGTTTACCGGTGATCGCTGGTACCGTACGGGCGATCACCGGTAATAGATGAAACGAAACCGTATCAGATGTGGCCCTTGGGTGGAGTCACTCGCTCGGTCCGTTCGCGCTCGTAGAGATACGTCTTCGTCCCCCAGGCGAGCAACACGACACCGAGCAAGAACCCACCGATAGCGCCGAGCAACAACCAGACAGGCGGCAGAACACCGTTGAGAACCGGTCCCTGCACCAGGAACCACGTCGCGAGCGTGGCCAGGAACGTCCCCAGGACGGTGTTGACGATTCCGAGTGTCTTTGTCATGGTAATCCTCCGGGTGCCAGCGCATGCGATGGTACAGGCGAACCACACTTAAACGTGATTATGTGAGCCTGACACTAGCGGTTGGTACTTAAACAGCCTGGGAATTTTAGCCACAAGACATATATCTGGATACAGTTCGCCAAAAAGTATATGCATCAATTTCCGGTCGGCCAAATTCGGGCCTGCCGGTCGACGAACCGTACCGGTGGGAAACCGAACCGTACCGGCGGAAGACGGTCGACGGGGCGGGGCGGAGGTCCGGAAGAGAGACGTCGAACAGCGGAGCAGTCGGAACCAGAGACGGGGCGAGGACCGGAGAGACCAGAGGGAGAGAGCAGAGAACCTCGCGTCTACCGGCTGACGTCGATGGTCACGCCCGTCGAGACGTCCTCGGCGGGGAGGAGAATCTCGAGGACGCCGTTGCGGTAGGTCGCCGAGATGTCGTCGACGACGACGCCTTCTGGCAGGCGCATCCGTTCGTGGGTCCGGCGGCTCCGGGTCGCACTGTGGAGGGTCCGCACGTCGTCGGCGGACTCGTCCATCGCCGTGTGTTCGATCCGTGCGTCGATGGTGAGGACGCCGTCCATCACCGTCACGTCGATGTCGTCGCGTTCGAAGCCGGGCATGTCGACGACGAGCGCGTAGCCCTCGTCGGTGTCGATCAACTTGCGGCCACTGGACTCGTCGTCCCAGAGAGGCGTCGAGAGTCGGCGTCGGAGGTCGTCGAAGCTGTCCATTCCGTCAAACATACTGTTTACGTCGTCGAAAGTTCTGATCGTCATGATCACATATACATACGCTTTTTTAGTATATAGCTCTTCTTATACTAAGGGTAACACGGACCACGGCCCGTGACCACGCCGACCCTCCACCGCCCGACGTATCGGGTTCGGCCGGGCTTCGCCGCGTAGCCCTCCCGCGCGTATCACTGTCTAGCGTAGCAGACACGAGATCGTAGATGACAGACGTTCGAACGCGGCGTGACAGTCGCGACGGGTCGACCGATCAGTGCTGCCCGACGGCGGCCGCGGCCTCCCGAACGAGGCCGTCGACGATCTCGGGCGTCGTCGGGTGGTACGCACGGTCGGGAATCTCGCGGACGTCCAGTTCCATCTCGACGGCCAGTTGCATCGTCTTGGCCATCACGTCCGCGTGGTAGTGCAGGCCCTGGTAGCCCAGGACGGTCCCGTCGTGAGAGTCGACGACCAGCGAGGCCAGGCCCCCGGGGACGTCCTTCGTCTCGAACACGCCGTCGTCGCTGGCCTGGCGGGTCACCGCGACGTGGTCGCGGCCTCGCTCCGTCGCCGCCGCCTTCGAGAGCCCGACGCGCGCGAACGGGTAGACGCCCAGTCCGGAGAAGACGACGTGGTGGTGGACGTTCTCGTACGGTTCGAGGTCGTCACCTCGCGCGTGGGCGAGGACGTTCTCGGCCGTCCGGAACGCCTGTTCCTTGGCGACGTGGAGGATCGGTTCGATGCCGTTCGCGTCCCCGGCGACGAACACGTGTTCGTGATCCGTGGACTGCATCGTGTCCGCGACCCATCCGGGCCCCGGTTCGATGGACGTGTGCTCCAGTCCCAGACCGTCGAGGGCGGGCCGACGGCCCGTGAAACAGTACAGTTCCTCGGCCTCGATCGCGTCCTCGCCGTCCGGCCCCTCGACGTGCAGTCGGACGCCGTCGCCGGTCGACTCGACTGCTTCCTCGTACGTGTTCGTCCGCACGTCGACGTCCCAGTGGTCGCGGTACAGGTCAAGCAGTTCGTCGCCGAACGGCGGGTCGGCCTCGTCGAGGGGCCGGTCGTCGTGTTCGATCACGGTCAGGTCGGCCCCGGCCTCCGCGAGGTACGGCACCAGTTCCAGACCGATGTAGCCAAAGCCCATCACGACGCCGGAGTCCGGGGCGCTCGTCGCGTCGAGGACGTCCGCGCTGGTCAGCGGGTCGACCTCGTCCATCCCCGGCAAGTCCGGGAGGTTCACCGTCGAGCCGGTGGCGACGACGACGTAGTCCGGTTCGATCGTCCGGTCGCCGACCGCGATCCGATCGTCGTCCAGGAACCGGGCGTGCTCGTGGAGGAACTCGACGTCCTCCCGTTCGGTCAGGTCGTGGACGGCGGCCCGACGGTGTTCGGCGAACGAGGAGACGTGCTCGTCTTTCGTCGCGACGACCCGTTCGAGGTCGACGTCGGGCGGGTCGCCGACGAGGCGGCCGTCGTGACGCGCCTGGAACCGGTGTGCGCCGGCGGAGATGACCTCCTTCGACGGCATACAGCCACGGAGAATACAGAGCCCGCCACCCGGATCCCCGTCGTCGACGAGCGTCAGTTCGACGCCCGGACGGTCGGCCAGTCGACCGGCCGCGGCGGCGCCCGCGCTCCCGTACGCACCGATGATCGCGACGTGTACCATACCCCGTACGTCGCCGGGGCCGGGCAAAAGGGGTTCGCCCGTCGGCACCGGAACTGCACACCCGCGGCGACCGATCGTGCCGTCGCATACGGGTTCGGTTCACTGTGTCCCGGTGAACACGGATGCGGTGCCGGTGCGCACCGGCAATCGACGAAACAGGACCGTATCATACGGTTTCGTTTCATTCATTACCGGTGATCGCCCGTACGGTACCGGCGATCACCGGTAAACAGTGAAACGAAACCGTATCAGTCCGCGACCCCGCCACC